>CAJYOV010000274.1 GCA_913776405.1 Pseudobdellovibrionaceae bacterium | reverse complement strand
GCCCCTCTGAAGAAGTACTTCGCCGATCAAGGCAAGTACTCTGAAGTAGATGGCGTAGGTTCAACCGAAGATGTCTATAAGCGACTGAGCTCTCAGTTAACTTAAAAGACGGTACAATTTTAGATTTAATTAGCTGGACTTGGTCCAAAGCGGATGATAAAAAAATCGACCGCTTAATCTTTTTTCATGAATTTTGCGCTACTTTTGATGAAAAAGCGCGCAAACCGAGTGGATGAATGGGGCCAGCAACTAATCGAAATTCCTAAAGAATTTCAGAGCGGTTGTCCTGGGTCCAAAGCTCTTTTTGGAGGCTTAAAAATGAAAGTGCGTGCTTCAGTAAAACGCATCTGCAACAAGTGCAAAGTTATCAAGCGCAAAGGCGTTATCCGCGTTATTTGCGACGCTAGCGCAAAGCATAAGCAGAGACAGGGGTAATTAGTAATGGCTCGTATCGCCGGAGTCGATCTCCCAAGAAATAAACGTGTTGTTGTCGCTTTGACGTACATCTACGGCATCGGTAAAGCCCGTGCTGCTGAGATCGTTGAATACGCGAACATCCCAGATGCACTTCGCACTGATGATTTGACTGATGCTCAAGTCGCAAAAATCCGTGAATTCATGGAAGCGCGCTTGAAAACAGAAGGTGACCTCCGTCGTGATGTCGGCCTTGCAATTAAACGTCTTATGGATCTCGGTTGCTACCGCGGTCTTCGCCACCGTAAAGGTCTCCCAGTTCGTGGTCAGAGCACTCGTCAGAATGCTCGTACACGTAAGGGCCCTCGTAAAACTGTCGCGAATAAGAAAAAAGCGGTCTAAGGAGACTGAGCTAACATGGCTGGCAAAAAAACTGGTGCTAAGAAGAAAGTTAGAAAGAGCGTTCCGCACGGGAAGTGCTTCGTACAAGCCGGTTTCGGCAATACGATCGTTACGCTCACGGATCCATCTGGTGAAGTTATCGCGTGGTCATCTGCTGGCCACCTTGGCTTCAAAGGGAGCCGTAAAGGAACTCCGTTCGCAGCTCAGGTTGCAGCGGAAGACGCAGCTAAAAAAGCCATGGAGCAAGGTCTTCGTTCAGTTGACGTTTTCCTTAAAGGACCGGGCGCTGGTCGTGAACCAGCTATCCGCTCACTTTCGCTTGCGGGCATCCGCGTAGCGACAATGCGCGATACGACGCCAATGCCGCACAACGGCTGCCGTCCGCCAAAACGTCGCCGTATCTAATCTTTGAAAGCGTCTGCGTGAAAGCGCGGGCGCTCTTATTTTGTCCCTCAAAATTGCTAAAGACTCGGACGAAGGCCATTGGGGCTGTAAACGAGACTTAAATGAATCGGAGAATTCTTAAGTGAGCTGCATCCCAAATAGCGTTTGCAAAATGTGCCGTCGTGAAAACATGAAGCTGTTCCTCAAAGGGGACCGTTGCTTCACAGACAAATGCTCGTTCGAGCGCCGTCCGTACCCACCGGGACAACACGGTCAACAACGTCTTAAATTCTCGGAATTCGCCCTCCAGCTTCGCGAAAAACAAAAAACGAAGCGTTACTACGGCGTTTACGAGAAACAATTCGCTCTTTACTTCGAAAAAGCTGACAAATCGAAAGGCGTCACAGGCACGGAACTTCTCCGTCTCCTCGAAACGCGTCTCGACAACGTCGTTTACAGCTTGGGCTTCGCTTCGAGCCGTCGTGAAGGTCGCCACCTCGTTAAGCACAACCACTTCCTCGTGAATGGTCAGCGCGTTAACATCCCTAGCTACAACGTCCAAAAGGGCGATGTTATCGAGGTTAAAGAATCAAGCCGCACGACAAACAAAGTCATGGGCGCGATCGAATCCGTTAAAAAGCGTGAAATCCCAGCTTGGCTCGAAGCTGACCACGGCGCCTTCAAAGGTACTGTGAAGGACATGCCTGCTCGTGAAAACATCACGTTGGCTGTTGAAGAGAACATGATCGTCGAATACTATTCGCGTTAATAAATAACTTTTTCTGCCAGAAGCCCTCACAAAGGGCTTTTGGTCATTGGGAGTGTCGAGGGCGAGCCGAGATAATACTCTCTCGGTCCGTGGCCTAAACATAAATAGGGTTGGGGAGATAACTACGATGCAAGAGCACTACTACAAATTCTGGCGCGATCTGATTAAACCAAAAGCCTTCGAAGTAGACCGCGATACTCTTCGCGATGACTACGGTCGTTTCATGATTCGCCCGCTCGAGCGCGGTTACGGTGTCACACTCGGTAACTCGCTCCGTCGTATCCTTCTCAGCTCTATGATGGGCTCTGCAGTTTCTGCCGTTAAGTTCGACGGCGTTCTTCACGAGTTCTCGACGATCACTGACGTGATGGAAGATGTCACTGACATCATCCTCAACCTCAAACAGATCCGCTTCAAACAGTACTCACCTGAGACACAAACTCTTCGCATCACGAAGAACGGTCCTGGCCCTGTTACAGCTCGTGATATCGTCACGAACGATAAAATCGAAGTTTTGAACCCAGATCAGCACATCGCTACTTTGGGCGCGAACGCGAAATTCAACGTCGAACTCACAGTCACTTACGGCCGTGGTTTCGTACCAGCTGACGAAGCGAACCAAGATCTTCCAGTAGGCACGATCGGTGTTGACGCTCTTTACAGCCCAATTCGCCGCGTGAACTACAACGTATCGAACGCGCGTGTTGGCCAGAAGACAGACTACGATGCATTGACATTCGAAGTTTGGACTGACGGTTCTTTGAAGCCAGAAGAGTCGATCTCTTTGGGTTCGAAGATCATGAAAGAACAACTTCAGATCTTCCTCACTTTCGACGAGACGATGGAACCAGACGTCGCTCAAGAAGAGACGAAGTCGCCTACATTGAACGAGAACCTCTTCCGCTCGGTTGACGATCTCGAACTCTCTGTACGCTCGGCAAACTGCTTGAAGAACGCAAACATCCGCTACATCGGCGAGTTGGTTGCGAAGTCAGAAGCTGAAATGCTTAAGACGAAAAACTTCGGTCGTAAGTCGTTGAACGAAATCAAAGAAATCCTCTCAGAAATGGGTCTTGGCCTCGGTATGAAAATCGACGGCTGGCCACCAGTAGGATGGGATCCGAACACTGCAGTTCCGCCACGCAAAGACGCGATGACGTAACTCAAATTCGGCTGAGGTCGCGAGGTTTCAGCCGGATCTTTGAAGCATAAAAATAAACTTGAAGTCGGTGGAGCTCAGAAGCTTCCGAGCTTCTGAAGAGACCGGGATAGCCGGTAAGGTAGAAGAGAGATATGAGACACAACGCAAAAGTTAAGCATTTCGGCCGCGCAACAGGACCTCGCACGGCACTTCTTCGCGGCCTCGTTTACTCACTCGTTGAGCACGGCCGTATTAAGACGACATTGGCAAAAGCAAAAGAATTGCGCCGCCACGTCGAAAAAGCTGTGACTAAAGGTAAAGACCAAACGCTTCACGCGCGTCGTATCTTGTTGTCTCGCTACCCGAACGAAGCAGCCGTGAACACGATCATGACTGACATCGCTCCACGTTTCAAAAACGTTGATGGCGGTTACACTCGTATCTTGAAGCTTGGCATGCGCGCAGGCGACAAAGCTGAAATGGCTTACATCGAGTTCACAGACTTCGCTCCAAAAGGCGAACCAACTGAAGAGCAAACTAAAAAAGCAGCGACTGCAAAACGCGTTGCTGGCAAAAAAGCGGCTGCGAAGAAAAAACGCATCCGCAAAGCTCAAGGTGCTGCACGCCGCGTTCAGCGCGCAAACGCGAAGTAATTCCTGCTTGAGTTCACTCGCTAGCGAGAGAGCTTTCGCTTGAGACTTCTAGGCCTGTCTCTACGTTGAGGCAGGGCCAATCAAAAAGCCGAGGCTATCAAGCTTCGGCTTTTTGTTTTTCGAATCGTCACTCTCTTCGGCCACCATCTCGTGCCGCTGCATGCGCTTAGAAGGTGAGGTATCCCGGTCCCTCTTTCTCCGGTTCGCGCCGATTGCATTCATGACGCGGTTATTCTTCAACGTTGAAGAATAGCTGCGTCACGAATTGTCGGGTAATTTAACAGCCATGAATCTTTACGTTAAAGGCGGCATCGTCGCTCTGGCACTCGCAGCGGGAATGGTCTTTTGGTATCGCGCGAAGGAATCGTCGCTTCCGGTAAACCAAACTCCGTCGGCTTTTAAACTCATCGATCAGATGGAGCACTCGGGCGTTCCTGAAGTTGATCTCGAGCGCCTCGACGGTACGAAAGTGAAACTCTCAGACTACCGCGGGAGATCGTCATCGTGAATTTCTGGGCGTCTTGGTGCAACCCTTGCGTCGAAGAGTTCCCGTCGATGGTGAAACTCGTAAAAGAGTTCAAGGGTGACGTCGTCATCCTCGCAATTTCCGAAGACGACCAGACCGACGACATCAAGGTCTTCACGAAAGCGATGGGCCTACCGGAGCCGCACTTCGAAGTCGTTTGGGACAAGGACAAGCGCTCAATGAAAGACTACGGCGTCGAGAAACTGCCTGAGAGCTTCTTGGTTGGGCGCGACGGCAAACTGATCCGCAAGGTGCTGGGTATCGACAACTGGTCGTCAGACGACGCGCTAGCGTACTTTAAAATGCTGGTCGCGGGCCAAAAGCCGGAACCTCCGGCTCGTTCCTCGCACTAACTCAAAATCGGGGAGAGACACGATGTCGGAAACCCAAACTCAGCTGCTCACGAAATCCGGCATCCTCATCCGTGAAATGAACGAGGGCGACCTCGCTCCACAAGACGCCTACTTCGAAGGTGCCTCTGACGAATTCTTGATTCGCATGGGCGTAGACCCCTCAAAAATTCGCGGCAAGAAGAGTAACCCTAACCACTACGCCGAAGCCCGCAAGATCCCTTGGCGCGAGCGTCCCACATTCGGTTTTGCGTTCGAGCAAAACGGCAAGCTTATTGGCGGATCGGCGCTCAAAGGCATTGTCTACGGCGATCGCGCTGACGTGCACGGCCACCTCTGGGATGAAAGCTTGAGAGGAAAGGGCCTCGCTACGGGCTTGGCACTCGAATACCTTCGCCATGTCTTCAACCTCTTCGAGCTAAAAACACTGATCGCCGAACCTTCCGTCGGCAACATCGCCCCAAACAAACTGCTTCAAAAGCTAGGTCTCAAAATCGTCGACACATATGAAATTCCGGCGAGCGGCATCTTGCTTCCTCGAAACGCGAACCGGTACGAGATCACGCGCGAGTTTCTGGATTTTGATCGGTAGGTCAGTTCAGCATTCCGAACTCTAACCGCAGCGAGAAACCTGCAAGCTAAATTAGCGGGTGTGTAAACCAAGTCGGATTTATTCGGTCGCGCTGGCGAACAATCTCAGTGTTGTGTTCTTTCAATCTCGACCACTGTTCGCCGAACCCGATTTTCAAAAGCTCGTTGCTGTCACAACGGACTACGTGAAGTCGATCGCTGAGCTGACGATGCAACGTTACTTTGGGTGCCAGATCAGGAACCGTAGCTCTCTCTCCATCGCCTGAAGCTGAAAGAATCTCATCCAAACGAGATTTGACATATGGCTCGGTAGAGGCCCGGAAGTGCGCTCGATGAATTTTCGATCTTGCAGTATTTCTCTCGGGAAAGAGCTGTTCTTGGATTGACCACTCCATGGTTAGCATGGAGCATTCTTCAACTGCTTTTTGGCGCGCTAACTCTATCGAGGGCCCTGAGCCGAGTGCCACCGTTTGCGGTTCGCCCTCTGCAAGCCGACTTGCAGCTAGGACAACGAAGATGCTAGGTTTTATTGTCTGAAGTTGAGCACACTTGATCTCGATTTCGGCTTCGCCAAGAAGGCTTGAGGGTAACCTATAGGTTCTCAAGCCTGGTAAAAAGAGATGAGTTAAAAACGAA
>CAJYOV010000273.1 GCA_913776405.1 Pseudobdellovibrionaceae bacterium | reverse complement strand
ATTGAGAGACACGTCGAGATCTGAGTCTTTCAGCGAGGCTTTTCCGTTTACGAAACTTCCACCGAGGAAGAACGTGAGCGGGTAGCCGTTTAGAGATTTTCGCTTTTCGATGAGTTCCGATTGAAAGAGCGCAACGATGCCTGCAGTCACGTCTGCATCGTAGTTACCACCGACTTTTTCGATGATGGGATTGATCAACTCTGCAAACGCAGAACGCGTTGATAGACCTGAGTCGACCAGAGAACGAAACGTGAGATCAGGGCGAGTCGCGAGACTTAAGACGCGGTCCGCGAGCCGACGAGGTGCCACGCGCTTTGCTTGGTTCGGAATAATCATCGACTTCGGTAGCTGGCGATAAGTTAGGAAGAGACGGTTGATCGTTTGTTCGCGGCTTTTCTTTGAGAGTCGGCCAAGCTCACGGGCGATGCGGTCAGCAGTTTCATAATCGTGGCCGCCCAAGCGAATGTCGGTCAGAGCCTCGGGCTCTGGAGCAAAGACAGCTTCACAATACGGTGCGAGAGGCGATCCTTTGGAGAGACGGTGGCTCGTTGCTGCGTCTGCGGTCGGATTTTGGGAAATAGTGCTTAAGACAAAACACGCAGCGGCAGCGACAAAAGTTTGGACAGTCATACGCAGTGACGTGCGTGCGGCAGGGTACAAGTTCGATTTGAGAGTGTTGTTTGCTAGGGCCTTGGTCACTCATAGAGTGATTGCAGAGTTAATGCCGTCTTGTAGCGATGACGATGATATTTGCTGCAACGAAGAGGGCGATGGCGCCGTAAATGAAGCGTGGAGCCCAGTCTTTAAAGACCTTCAAACGAAAATCGATCTGACCGCGGATCTCTTTTAAGATGATTTGTAACTGTTGTTCTAGGCGGCCCGTTTGTTCGCCTACGCGGACTCCAGCGACGATGTCCGGTGAGAAGAGACGGGTTCTCTCGAGCGCGGCGGCCAGCCCTTCTCGTGGTGAAATCGTTGAAAAGTACGCGGTAGCCCCTTTTAGAGTCGGATGATCACTCACGAGCCTCAGTGTTTCAGTGAGCATGTCGAGGCTTGCGCCCGCTTTGATACAGATCAAGAAAGACATAAAGAAACGCTCTTGAGCGATTGGGCCCGAAAGAAGTTGAGCTGCAGGCACGTGAGCGAACTTTTGATCGAGCCATCGATCGAGTTCAGGGTTTCGAGTGGCCCGCCAAAGGAGTTTGAAAAATGCGATCAGCGTGGCAACGAGGAGTGCGATCGGCGTGCCCGTTAGTAAAAGGAACTGAAGTGTTGTCAAAAAACCAAGGACGTAGGGCGGAAGTGACGTGCAGATCACCGCGACGCTAAAAAGAAGCACAGGTTTTGCGAGCGCAGCTTTTAAGTTTCGATCTAGAGCTGCACGGTTTGAGTAGGCATCGCTCAAAAGCTTCAAGATGGGGGCGAGTTCACCTGTTTGTTCGCCGGCTTTAATGAGCGCAACATCCATCGGTGGAAAGCGCTCGGCGCGCAACGCTTGGTGAAGGGTAGAACCAGCTCGAATGCGCACGCCGAGGCGCGCAGCCGTCAGCTTATCTGAGCCTGATTGCTCTTGAAATGCGAGCGTCGCTAAAAGGTCAACGCCAGCTTCCAGCATCGCGCCCATGGCCGAATAAGTACTCGCAAGTTCTTGGTAGTTGCGGCCGAACATCAAAGCGCCCGGTTTAAAAGTATTCGCACGATCACAGATTTTTTTAAAGCAACGGTTGCCGCTAGAACACCGGAATAAAGAGCGCCGCCAACGCCTACCGTGACAACGTCTTGGCCCGTAAGGATCAAGCCTTTCACCGGTGTTGCGGGCCTCAGATAACGAGAAGCAAAACGTGTCGGCGTATGCTCGAGGCCATAGATTTCACCGTTTGCGTAGTTTGAGAAATGCATGGTCGAGAGCGGCGTCGAGAGTTCGGTGATCTCGATCTTGTCGCGAAGGTGCGGAAGCTCAGTGAAGAGCTTCTCGAGGAGCTCGGCGGTCCACTTTTGTTTGAGTTCAAGATAATCGGGCGAGCGGCGTGGCCATCGTTCGTTCTTCCATGGCAGAACGTCTTCTGGGTTTGCTGCTCGAATAATCTGAACGGTTGCGCGATTTGGATGGGCCTCGGCCCAAGCCGTGTCTTTGGCTGAAGGAAACGAAATGTAAGTGAGAGCCGACTTGTTTTGCTCTGTCAGTTCGTCGGTGTCGTAAATCCAGAAATTGTTCTTTGGTAGGCCGAGCTCGGCGTCTGAACCTTTCAAGCCCACGTATAAGCAAAGATGAGCCGTCGAGGGTGCAACAGTCTCAAGCGCCTGCTCGATCTGAGACCGATCTTTCGGGGGCAGAGCCGACTTCGTAAGAAGCGTTTCGAACGTATTGCGAAATCCAGCGTTGCTAATCACACAGGGCGCATGAAAGATCTCGCCGCTTTTTAAGCGAACGCCGACAACTCTTTTGCCTTCGACCAGAATTTTCTCGACATCCGATTTTACGCGGAGGGTGCCACCATGATTCTCGTAAACAGTTAGGATTTTGTCTGGAATCGAGCGTGCGCCGCCCACGGGATAGCTTGCCCCGTTCAAGTAATGCGCGACAACTGCAGCATGAATGGCGAAGCTGCTTTTCTCTGGTGAAAGACCGTAGTCGCCGCACTGGGTGAGCAGCACGGCACGCAGTTCAGGGTTTGACGTTAGCCGCGAAAGAATTTGGCCCGTCGTTTGTTTTGCGAAGGACTCAAACTTCCATCTTAAGAGGCGACCTAGCGTTTGGCTTAAGAAGCGCGGC
>CAJYOV010000272.1 GCA_913776405.1 Pseudobdellovibrionaceae bacterium | reverse complement strand
CGGCCGAAGACTCGATTTGGTCATGAAAGACGGGTCAGGTGTCACGACCTATCTTGTTAACTCAGGTGCTTTGACAGGCGCACTCAGATCCATGAAACGTTTGAGCGACGGCAGCTTGCTGATTGCCAAGACGACAGGAATCGAGAAATTTTCGAGCACAAAAGCACGAGTCACCCAAGGCGCAAACGCGTTCATAAACGCACCGGGTTCTTCATGTTCAACATCAACAACGATGATGGTAGGTCTGGACACACTCTCAAACGGGAAGGTTGTTTTTGCGCATGCGGCTGCAGCTGCAAATAATAAAATCGGGGTTGTGAGCGCGGCCGGTTACGTAACGACGGCTGATTGTCTTGCTGCGCAGACCGCGCCGTCAACCTTAGCTCTGCCTACATCGGTCTTAACTCATTCTTCTGGCCGGGTGCTTGTTAGCTACGGAAGCACGACGGCTGCATCGAACTCCATCTATTCCTACGACATCGATCCGAGCACGACGCTGATCACTAACATCACGAATGCGTACTCCGATGTTGCGGTTCTCAACGGACCGTCCGCAATGGCTGAAGACCCGGTGACCGGTCTGGTGTATGTTGCAAACGGATCGAGCACAGCAAACTCGATTGAGCGGTTTCAGTTCAATCTCTCGAGTCGCCAGCTGACTCGTACGGGCACCACGATTGGGCCGTCTGTTTACACGAGATGTATCTCCTCGATGAAAATCTTGAAGGAGTAGACGATGAATCTTTCGATTGTCCGTGCAACTTGGCTCTTTGCTTTTCTGCTTAGCATTTTGCTCGCAGGACGCTCATCTTACGCGTTTGAGGAGAACGGACGCAGCTTCGGTCTCTTTGTAGGCGGCGCTTTGAGTCGATCTTTTTCCTCTGTTGAACAATCGGGAGTCAATGCAAAGCTGGACGGATGGGGCAACTTCGCGGAGGTCGGTCTCGATCTGCCGTTCAGTCGCGATTTTGGATTCACGCCGTCAGTCGAAATTGGCGAAAGTCAGCTGCTGAATAAATATCGATCCGATTCCTATCTCGACCAAACAAAGATTAAATCTCGCGCCGTCAGAGGCCTTTTTTTTCTGAAGGGTTTCAGTGCCGGCGGTAGCTATCGGCAGATGGATATCGATGTCAAAACAGTCTCAACAACGTCGGGCGCGTCCAGCGCTGCGCTCAGTGGCACCGGCTATTCTTATTTTGTCGGTTACTCGTTCACCTATCGAAACGCTCTCCGCGCTAGCGCCGAGGTCGAGTCTGCGCATTTCCAGGGATCGAATTTTAAGCTTGAGGATTTGTCGGTCGGGCTGCGACTTCAAATACTCTTGAATGGCGTTCTCGGGGGCAATTAAGCATTTAGACTTGAATTTAAAGTCGGATTTGAGACGCTAGTTTGATGCCGAAGAAGGATCAAACGATGCGTCTCAAATTTTTTTTAAGCCTCCCTTGCTCGACCGTTATTAGCTTCGCGCTCGTAACGGGAGTTTCATTCGGCTGCGCTCATACGGCGAAGAAAAACTTCGAAGAGATCCGACCGAATCTTGAGTCGGCCGAGAAGATCGATATGAAAGAGCCAGTTCTTCTTCGCTTGAAGGCAGAACTCGGACGCCTCGAGAAAGTTGCTTACACGCATCGCTCGCTCGCGAAAGCTTACGAAGAAACAGAACTTCGTCATGAAAAAGAAGAAGGTCTCGATTTCATCTCACAAGCTGAAACCTTGAAAGTTGGCGAGCCTGATAGCAAAGCGATTTCAGTTTTCACTCAAAGTTTGAAAGTCGTTAAAAAAGACGGCGTTGGTGATCTGCACGATTTCGCGATGCCGGAAGTCGACGAGAAACTCGAAGTGACTGCCGACTCGACCGGCAAAATCTTGAAGTCAGGCGATTACCCACCAAATTCGGTTTTCTATGTTTCACCGATTTCACTGCCTGAAAAGCCAGTCTCGGTTGGCGATACCTGGACGATGGACGCCTCGTGGTTGAGCCTAGAAGAGATGGTGCCTTATCAGCTGCAGATGGTGAGCATCCTCAAAGGCTTTTGGAAGTGCGGCGACGACACCTGTGCGGAGATTGAGATTTCCGGCGATGTTGGTTTTCAAGGGC
>CAJYOV010000271.1 GCA_913776405.1 Pseudobdellovibrionaceae bacterium | reverse complement strand
CGACCATCTCTGAATCCCAACCTGACGGTGAAACATCTATACCTACTTTGCTGTCCATTCTCTCAAAGTGGATACCGTCGGTGGACTCGGCATAACCGAGACGATAGCCACGGCTCAGACTTCTGATCGAGTAGATGATCTTGTATTTGCCATCTTCTTTCCAGAGAGTGCACTTCGCGATTCCGTGCTCATCGCCATTTGCAAATGAAACGGCTGTTTGCGGCTGGTGCTGACTCCAGTCTACAGGTGACGAAGACGTTAGGTACTTTAGATCGTACAACGGCATTTTCTTACCGTTCTTTTCAATCCAGCCGTCTTTATCATCAGCCGTGTACCACATCTTGTAAACGCCCTCGTCTTTGATAACGAATGGAACGCATCTCGTTCCCACTTCTCCGTGGATGCGATCTAAGATAGGAACTCTTTTGGAAATCTTATCGAAACTATCTCCATTGTCCTTACTGACAGCCGCTCCAGCAAAAATCAAGTACGGCACCTTCACTGTCAGCTGATAGCCTGAATAATAAAGGTAAAGTTTGTCCGCGTCTTTTAGGACGGATGCCGTGACGACTCCGTTATCATCGAAGCAGCCATCGTCGCCAATGTCGACAAGCGGTGTTTTCGAGTAGTCTAAAATTTTACTCGGATTCGCAGCATCGACGTCGACGAAGCCGATCCGACCAATATTCTTCTCATCGCAAAAAGTAACGAACACGCGAATTCGATTTTCGTCGATCAAATAAGGTACCGGAACCATCGTGTTTTTTTTGTACCAAGGTAGATCAAATGTCTCGCGGCTGCAGATCAGCCCACGTTTTTCCCATTTCATATTTCCACTTCCCTTGTGCGTTCCCGCTCGTAAAGCGATTCGAAAAAATCACCTAAAAGTTTGCCAACGTTGTTTGGATTTCGAAGATATGTGTAGTCATAACTGTCACGATAGACTGCGCGGTAAGTCGCTGCGAGTTCCGCGTCCTTTAAAACCTTGGTGGCAGCATCGATATATTCAGCTGCTGACGTAGCCACGAGAATCTTCGAAGTGCCCTCCTCAGTCATGCAAACCTTCTTGAGCACGGGATTACCTTGCTCAGCTTCCCAGTAGATGTCGCGCCAGTAGAGGTTACATTCGCGGTCGTACAGTGACACAACCGGAGTTCCGAGCTGCGCCGCCATACTTTCCACTGTTCCGAGTGACAATGGAAAGCAAGCGAGGATTATGTATGCACTCGCGATTTCTTCGAGCAGCGCCTTGCTTCCAAGCCACGGTACGTAAGTATGGCGGTCCGCCAAGCCTCGCTCAGCGAAGAAGTGGTTAACTTCGCTGTCGTTATAGTATCCGGTCCATTTGAAATGCGTATCTGCATTCCTGCGAAGGATTTCCGCGACTGCTTCCATGAACTCCGGCTGCTTAAGTTTTTCGAGTCGGGCCGGAGTGAACATGTTTTTTACGAGTGCCGGTTTGGTCTTAGAAAGCATCGCCTCCGCAGCTTCCGTGAGTCCGGAAATGCGTGATACCTGCGGTATGATGTTCCACAACTTTCCATTGTATGACTTGAGGCTCTGTGTACCCGCCCCGCCTGGGGTAATCTTATCATCAAGGTATTTGAAATGAATATTTGGGCGAAGATACTGTGAAAACCAAACTTGCTTCGGTGCGAGGCCAAACGAAAAGAGGAAGAACATATGAAAAGGCGGAAGTGGCCATATCGCGATGTCGACCGGGTCGGCAAGCGCCAGGCTCCTAAGCGAGAAAACATCATAAACGTTCGGTTCAGTCGGCACGACAAACTTGTACCCGCTCGACAAGAAGGCGTCGCGAGTGGTCTCTTCGTTTTCAACGTCGAACGCTTGCATCGCGTACATCCGCGGATTGTGGGCTTTCAGATTAGGGCCTAGGCCAAGGATGACTTCATAACCTGAAACTGCAACGAAATGCCCGATGATTCCGACCGAAGGCGGCTTTTCGGTCTTCTTCGAAGGAAGGGGAAATGCGGCTCGAAACCTTTCTCCAGCAGCAATCGCCGACGGCGAAAATGTCGCAAGTACGTCTTCAAATTCCTTCTCAGTTTTTTTGGAAAGAAAAAACTCTTCTAGCGACAACAGCGTGAGTTGAGCGAAGTTGACGTAGTTCTTATCGAAGAGCACGTTAACGGATGGGATCAGGTATTTTTCTGCGATCGCATCTCTGACGACGTAGGGCTTGTTATTCACGGCGTGGCGAACAAATCGAATGCAGAACTGATACATTCTCAGCGTCCACTGAGGCGCGGATGTGTTTTTGATCTGAGCCTTCGGCAAGAGAGTAATGCCAAACGCCACCCATGCCACCACCATCCGCAGGTTCGGCAACAGTCTGTATTTCAACAAAAAATAAATGATTCGCCGGATGGCACCCTTCAAAATCCATTTCAAAGGTTTTCGAGATTTAGACTTCGCGACTGCCGACATCGAATAAACCTTCATAGAGTTTAGCGCCAGCTGACGGGTCGCCATCAAAAGCGACACCGCTTTGGTCGAAGAGCACACAGCGATCGCAGAATTGCTCAACTTGCGACGGACTGTGCGTGACGAGCACAATCGTCGTACCGTTCGCGTGGAGTTCGTGAATCTTATTTAGACACTTCGATTGGAAACCGACGTCGCCTACCGCCAAGATCTCGTCAAATAAAAGGATCTCAGCATCTAAGTGAACCGCGATCGCAAATCCCAGCCGCACAAGCATTCCGCTCGAATAGTTTTGGACCGGTCGCTGTATAGCTTCTTTCAGCTCTGAGAATTCTACGATCGTATCGATCTTCTTTTGAATTTCGTTTCGCCCATAACCGAGGATGGAGCCGTTCAAAAATATATTCTCATAACCAGTCAGTTCAGGCGCGAATCCAGCACCTAATTCTAAGAGTGGAGCAATGCGGCCGTGTGTGAGAATTTCACCCGCTGTTGGAGGATAGATCCCTGCGATAAGTTTCAGCAGCGTACTCTTCCCTACACCGTTGCGGCCCATGAGACCGACGAACTCGCCTTTACGGATTTGAAGTGAAACATCACGCAAGACAGTCTTCGTCTCTTTTTCACCCATCTTGAATCTGAGTGTGACCGCTTGAGCTAGCAAGGTTTTCAACGAAGATGGACGTTCATGCCAAGTCTGAAACGTCTTCGTCATATTTTTAAATTCGATAACCGGCTGCATATTACAACGTCTCGTTGATGGATGTGCTTAGTTTCGACAACAGCGTCTTTGCAATTAGAGTAAGCACAACGGTCCACGCAACGATCACAATCCAACGTTCAAGCGAGAGCCAGTTCGCATCAACAAGAGCCGCATGGAAACCCATGAAAATCGTGCTTAGTGGATTGAGGTAAAGGTAACTACGAAAGCGCTCGGGAACCATCGTTTCCGAATACATAACTGGTGTCAGATAAAACC
>CAJYOV010000270.1 GCA_913776405.1 Pseudobdellovibrionaceae bacterium | reverse complement strand
GCCGCAATTGATCGGAATAAAAGGCTTCGAGGCGCGCGGTGAATTGTAGTGAATCGCTTTGGCGATCAATTCCTTACCGGTTCCACTTTCTCCCGTTACTAAAACGGTAGAGTCGGAATCCGCGACTCGTTCAACCATGCCGAGAACTTTGCGAATCTCTTCGCTCGATCCGATGATGTTGTCGAAGCGATACTTCTTATGAAGTGCTGAACGGAGCTGGTGATTTTCTTGAGTCAAAGTTTTGTGCGACAGAGCGCGCGAAACGATGCTCAAGAGCTCTTCCATATTGAAAGGCTTCGTGACGAAGTGAAAAGCGCCATGTTGAGTCGCGCGAACGGCGAGTTCGATCGAGCCGTGGCCGGTCATCACAATCACCTGAATATTCGGGTGCGCGATTTTCAACTTCTGCATGAGTTCGATGCCGTCGCCGTCTGGCAAACGCAAGTCGACCAATGCCAGATCGAGAGGCTGATCCGTAGACGCGAGAGCTTCAGCTTCGCGTTTGCAGTTCGCCGTGATGACCTGGAAACCTTGGCGATCTAAGACTCTGAAGAGCGCTGTACGCAAACTCGATTCATCGTCGACGATCAGGATTCGGCTTGGGGATTGGCCTTGCATCAAAATTCCCTTCCTAGGAATAAGAGGCGTCCATCTTGGACGTCAGCGGCGAGAACCGTTCGCTGATACTTTCATTCTGAAGAATGGGCTTTCGAACTGTCAAATTTCGGCGTCAAGAATCTGGCTTATGGGTCAAAAACTGGACGAGGGAGGGAAATAATTGCCGTGGCGCCTACTCCCTTTACAGAGCGGATCTCCAGCTTTCCACCGTGATCACGAATGATCTCTTGGGCGACGCTCAGACCTAGGCCGGGGTCAAATTCCTCAGCGCCGTTTCCGTTGTCGGAAATTTCGATGTGATTCCAATCGTCTACCGTCGAAAGCTTGACAGCTATTTCGCCTGGCACCCGGTCGCCGGAGATTTGGCGCTCGCGAATGGCGTCTTGCCCGTTTTGGAACAGGCCGCGGAGGGTCTGCGCGAGTGCATTGAAGTGACCGCGAATACGAACAGGTTCATCTGGACTTTCTTGCGTCAGCCTGATGCCGCTTGCGCGAGTTTGGAGTTCGGTGATTTTCACGGCTTGTTCTATCACATCGCGAAGATCGAGGATCTCGATAGTGTCACTTGACGATTTGCGTGTGAAGCCTAAAAGGTTTTGAACGATGTCGCGACAGCGACGAGCGCCACGCTCCATTTCATCGATGTCTTCGAACCAGGGCTCGTCCCCTTTAAGATCCATCTTGATCAGCTGCAAGAAACTCAACATGCCGCCAAGCGGGTTATTCAGTTCGTGCGCGATACTTGAACCGATCGTTCCAAGTTCGGCCATTTTTGCTGAGTCGACGATCTGTCGCTCGTAGCGAAGTTGTTCGCTCGCATCGAGATACATGTTTACGAAGAGATGAGTGTCGTCGTTCTTAAAAGGCAACTGCTGAACGATTTTTTGCGAGAACACATCATAAATCACGTTCTGACCGCCCGCCGTGCGTGACGGTTTCAAGCGGAAGTTGAAGCCGTCCTCGCGTTCGGTTGCACGTTCTGCGAGAGCGCAGCCATCGCAAGGTGCAGTGCGACCGAATAAGGCTTCGTAACACTTGCGGCCGATGATTTTCTCAGGCTCTGCGCCCGAGCGATGTGCAAACGTTCGGTTCAAGCGCACAACTGTAAAATCAGATGTGATTAGACTTACGGGCTCTAGGATCGCATCGAACGTCGCTTCCCACTCACGCTTCAAACTTTCGGACTGCTCGAGTTTCGTGAGTCGGTCGATCGCAAGTGAGACAGCGTCTGCAACTTGACCTAGGAACTGCGTTTCGTCTCGCGTGAACGGGCGGTCCGATGTTCTGGCGAAATAGATTTGACCGAGAGTTTCACGCCCGAGGGTTAGAGCTGCACCGTGAACGGCAAAAACGTTCTTGGCGAGCTGATCCAGAGAATCTAAAATCGGAATCCGTGTTTGCGATTGGAAAACCACACGAGTCCATGAAAGACCAAGCGCGCCGCTTAAAGCTTCGTTCACGAGGCGTTCCATTTCGCCGACTGAAGTTGCCTGGTGAATGGCAACCAAAGCGCGGTGAAGCGCTTCGACACGCGTGTTTGTAACCAAGAGCTTTTCTTTCGCTTCTTCGAGCGATTTGCGACGTGTCTCTACGCGCTCTTCGAGTTCGGTCGTCAGTTTCTTCAGCCGATCGTTCTGCTCGCTCACGAGTTGAAGGAGCTGCGCGTTCTGTTGGAGAAGCGAGTGTTCTTCGAGGGCTTCTCGAATGGTGACTTCAAAGCGTGGATCCGAAAACGAAGAGAGAATTTTGAACACGGAACCGGTGTTAATTAAGCGTCGAAGATCATCGGCAGGCGTGTCGTTTTGAATGATCACACGTTGAGAGAGCGGTGAAACCTCATTCGCGAACTCAAGCCATCTATGTGCTTCGCTGGCTGTTCGATCGTCAGACGAAAGTGCCACGACCGGATAGCGGTAAGCGTCTAGCATTGTCTTCGCGTCATCGAATGTCGTCGCAAAATCTGCGCCGAAGGCGACCGCCGCCGCTTCGGGATGACCAATAATGAGAACGCTCGATCTTAAAGTCGGCATGTCGGAATTAACTCCTCCATGTCGGCGATCTCGAAGTCGGGAAGCTCAAACTCATCCGTAGGTGAGGTGTAAGCGTACTCGCCGTAAGTGACCCAACACGTCTTCCAACCAAGTCGTTTTGCCGGAGCAATGTCGGTTTCAAGGCGGTTTCCGATGCTTAGGTAGCGTTCGGGGACGCCTCCGTGCGTGTCTTGAATCCGCTTAAAGGCTTGGCCCTTGGTTTCACCCCGGAGGATGTTCACGATCAGAATCTCGTCGAAAGAATCGTTGATCTTTAGGATGTCGATCTTCTCTTGCTGTGTTCCAGGCGCGCCAGCCGTTACGAGCGAGAGCCGATACTTTGTGCGGAGATCGCGTAAGAGATCGCGTGTTCCAGCGAAAAGAGAAATGTCGCGCTCGACTGCGCGGTCGTGAAACGCGCGGTGCCCTGCTTCAGCGACCGAGTCACCATTTGCATCACGGCGCACGCCGAATCGGTCGACGAGTGCTCGGTAAAGATTTGAGCGTGCACTTGTTCTTGCGATTTCTTCGCGCGCGGCGAGGCATTGATCGAGCGTCGTTGCGAGCCCCGTTTCAATCATGGCTGTACAAGCTTCGCGAGATGCCGGGGGAATGAGCTGTCCATAGGTATCAAGAAGCGTGTCGTCGAGATCGAAGACCAAATGGTCGAAGGGCGTCTGAAGACTCATTCGGCGTCTCGCAGAGACAAATCAGAAAAGATCTCGCTCATCCCTTTTTTGAATCTTGGCCAGATGGGTGTCAGATCTTTCAACTCGTCTTGCTCTTCAATGCAGATGACGGGAATCCCAAGATCCGTTGTCGCGTACTGGCTGAGTGAACCTGGTGTTGGATAACCGATGTCTTCCATAGCTTCGTAACCAGAGCTTTCCGCAAGGCGAAGCGTATCTTTCCAGCCTTTTTTGCCTGCGCCGACAATGCACGGTTTCCATGAGTGGCAGTGAATGATCAGACGAGGTGGCACGGCTTTAATCAGGTCGACAACGCCTTGAATTTCGGGCTCAGAAGCAGGTGCTGCGCCGGGGAAATAACGCTCGGCGCGCGCTTCGGAAGACCAATCTTCAGAAGGATAGTTTCGATTGAGGTCGACCCCGCGTCCGTTCACG
>CAJYOV010000269.1 GCA_913776405.1 Pseudobdellovibrionaceae bacterium | reverse complement strand
GGCAAGAATGGCCGTTACGACAAGCGCCGTAAAGACAACTCGCAGCCAACACGTGAATGAGCAGCGGTTCGCGCGGAGAGATTTCACTTAAAGATCAACTTTCGGCGCATCTTGGATCGACGCAGGTTGATCAGCGCCCCACTGAGGCATCTTCTCGTAGTGGAACATGATTGAGTTTGTAAGCGACGTCGGGAAGACGCTGACCAAGTTGTTAAACGACTGGATCTGCTCGATGTAACGCTGGCGCGCAACCGTGATGCGATTTTCAGTGCCTTCGATCTGCGCCGAGAGATCTCGGAAGTTTTGATTGGATTTCAGATCTGGATAGTTTTCCGTGATTGAGAGAAGTTTGCCGAGTGCTTGCGACAACTGACCTTGCGAATTCGCGTAAGCAGAAATTTGCTCAGGCGTCGCTTTCGCTGGGTCAAGGTTGATCGAAGTCGCCTTTGCACGCGCTTCAGTCACTTGCGTAAGCACAGTCGATTCTTGTTTAGCGTAACCCTTCACGACGTTCACCAGGTTCGGCACAAGATCGTTTCTGCGCTTGTATTGATTCGTCAATTCAGCGAGTGACGCTTCGACCGCGTTTTTCTGTTGTGGGATTGATTGAACGCCGCAGCCCGAAAGCCCAAGCATGAGAGCGAGGCCAGCAATCAACGCGAAACCTGAACGACCGAAAGAACGAATGCCAGTTACCATAGAGTGAGACCTCCTGAAGTCTTCATCGCCAAATATAGGAGTGCTCCAATCGAATGCAAGGTCGACGATGAGTTTTGACTGGAACTATGCGATTAGCGCACTCCGCCGCTTAAAACCGGCAGTTGACACAGGCGTCCAACGAGCGAAACTCTTTGCATTCTTGGTCGGTCTTCAAGTGTTGGTCTTTCAGTTTTTAGAGGAGCACGTATGGTTCAAATGTCGATTCGCTACACCGGTGAAAAACGCTGCGAAGCTACGCATGGCCCGTCAGGCACGGTGATTCATACGGACGCGCCCGTCGATAATGGCGGTAAAGGTGAAGCTTTTTCGCCGACTGATCTCGTTGGCACTGCTCTCGCAACTTGTATTCTGACAACGATGGCGATCGTCGCTGAACGCCACGGCCTTTCTTTCGGCGATGCCACGGCGTCGGTCTCAAAAGAAATGACACCGGCTCCTCGCAAAATTGCGCAGCTTCCAGTCGTCGTGAAAATGCCAAAAGGCATCCAAGCCAAAGACCGCGTTCTTCTAGAAAACGCAGCTCACACGTGCCCGGTGCACCGGAGCCTCCACCCCGATGTGAAGGCGCCAATCTCGTTTGTCTACCCGGATTAATTTCGAGCTGGTCAGCGTGCCTAAACTTAGCGGCTTTAAGTCTTCTTGTAAGACGAACGGTCAGACGTCTTGATGTCCTAAAATTTAGTTGAACCTGAGACCTGACAGGCGAATGATCGAGGGCGAATCAGCGTCTTGTAAAGAGGGTTCGCGAATGGCTGGCCGTCACTATCGCAATATCTTTATTACTACTCTCGTTGCGGCGATCGTCATCGACGCACTCTTCGATCTTGCTCTCCCAAACTCAGACGTAAAATGGGGCTTGATTCTCGACGTCGCGATCACGTGTTTCGCCTACGTAATCTGGGTTCTCGCAGATAAACGCGCAGCTAAAGAGATTGAAGCACTCAGCAGCTCGATTCGCGAAGCTGAACAAATGAATCGCGATTTCATCGAGCAACTTGAGTCGCGCTCGAACCAACTCCGCATGGTCATCCATGATCTAAAAAATCCGCTCGGGTCAATTCAAGGTTACTCAGAACTCATCGAGGAAGAAAATGCGAATCCGAAATCTGTTCTGCAGATGGCTCAGCGTTTGAAATCGCTTTCATCTCAAACATTGAATCTCGTTCAAACTCTCAACGAACTCGATGCCGCGTCATCGAGTGAGTCTTCCGTGAGACGTCTCGATCTGACGGCTTATCTCGAAGACGTAAGCCATGCCTTCGTTCCGCAGCTGAAGGTGAAGCACCAACAGCTCACTCAAACTCACGCGAAGAAGCCCCTCTTGATCTCGGGTCATCCAAATGCGACTCGTAATCTGTTGATGAACCTTGTGAGCAACGCGCTTAAGTATTCGCCGCCTGAAAGCGAGATCCATCTTACGAGTTTCGCAGCTAACGGAAACGCCGTGATTTGGATCGACGACGAAGGCCCGGGCTTCACCGCAGAGGACAAAGCGAAAGCGTTCGGTCGCTACCAAAAATTGAGCGCGCGACCGACAGGTGCCGAGTCATCGTCAGGCTTAGGTTTACACATTTGCCGTGATATTGTTTTGAAGCAGCGGGGGTCGATTCAAATTCTCGATCACCCGCGCGGCTTCGGCGCGCGCGTTGAAGTGACGTTTCCTTTGAATGAACTTGAGGCTTACGACTCGACCGCGCGCGAACGCGACTCTTCCGTTCGCGTTAACTGCTGAATCAAAAACTCAGCTAGCTTTTTCGGCTGATCAAACACCATCGCGTGCCCACATTCGGCCACTTCGATCAATTCAGAGTTAGGAATCAGCTCGTGCAAGTGCCACGCAGAATCCATCGAGAAGATCTTGTCGTCTTGCCCTTGAAGAATCGACACCGGAACCCGGCAACCTGCAAGGCGATGCTCCCAATCATTCCAATCGACAGCCTCCGCGCCACGCGCGTGAGCGTTTAAGATCAAAGGCATTTTCGGTTGCTTCATCACCAAGTAGGCAAGATCGAGATAAAATGAATCGAGCAAGCGATCGTTCAAAAGATTCTCGCGGCAGATCATTTTGTAATGAGATTTGCGAAGCATCTTGTGACCGAGCACCGCGGCCGCTCGCGATCGATTTAGCGCGAAGATGCCCTGATAAATCGGCGACGTGATCCATTTCACCGGGTGCGGCGGCATCGGGTTGATCAAAATCGCGCGCTTGATCCGCGAAACATTCATCGCGGCTGCGGCCCACGTAACACCTGCACCGTAAGAGAGGCCAGCAAGAATCACGCGATCAAGTTTCATTTGCTTGATGAACTGATCGACGACGTCGACATCATCTTCGAGTGAACGACCGTTAGGATTGAGTTCTGAGAAACCCCACCCTGGCAAATCAATCGCATACACTCTCGTGTGTCGAGACAGCGGCGCCATCACACGCGGCCAATCCATGAAGAAGCCACCGAAGCCATGTAGCAGAATCACGGCTGGCTTTGCGTTTGGACCATCTGCAGGATTATCGAGCCCCATCGTCGCGTATGAAACGCGGCGGCCGTTGATCTCGAGAGAAGCTAAAAGACTCGGCGGCGTAAGCTCTTCGCCCACTTTGTGATTGGCCACTACGTCTTTTAATTGCGCCAAGACTTGTTGAAAAGCTCTCATAGCGTGAGTCGATCCTTGAGTTCAGATGTCGGTCTCTTAATTGTGACAAGTTTGATCGCGGCGCTAAAGGCCAATAGAGCAATCTACCTAAGATGCGACCAAGGGCTGGCGTTCGCGGCCCGACCGAAGTCGCTGTCACTCTATGGAGCTCGATGACTCAGCGGCAGGAACGCCAATTGCGCGAGCGAAAACGACTTTCCGCTTCTCAACGAGATGGCTTACGTCTCGCATCGAAACATACGTTGAAATCGTGCCAGTAAAAGCTAAACACCTGCACCCGATACCCCGAAGTAAATGAGGTATGGCTCGCTTCACACGGTCTTCACGCATGGTGCGCTCAGCGCTCGTCGCGATCATTGCGAGTGCCCTGACGTTCGGCTGCAAGATCTCGTACTACGTGAAAGAGCCCGAGAAAGTCTATCCTGTCGTGCGACCACTTGATTCGTTTTGGCTCACGACGGATCAATCACAAATCAAGCAGATGGTTGTGCACGCTCTCGGCGACACGGCCGGCGATTACGGCTTTGATGAAACGAACAACGGCCTTCGCGGTAGATTTCAATTCGACCCGACAGCTAAAGCTGTTGTGTTTGACCGCTCCAACGCATCAGCCGGCGCCTATCAAGATTTCAATTTTTTTCCGGCGGATCCGAGCGGCGTTCTGAAATTCAGACTTCGAGATGTGCGTTCAGTCTCCGTGAAAGTCAGAGCTCTGTACGCCACCGATAACACGGTCGCAATGTGTGGTCTCGTCTTCGGGTACGGCGCGGCCACGGGCGCAAGCCAGGCCCCTCTTTCAGGCGTAAACTTGCGGATGCTGAACCGCGATTGGTCGCTCGCGACCAACAACACAAAGCACGCTCGAGACTACTGGCGCGTTTTTTATCAGCCGTCGATCACGAACGAACGTATCGTCATCGACTCACCGATCAGCAGTTATGCTCAGACGAATGCGTACGATCTCTTTACGTCTTCCGAGTGGAGCCAACACAATGGCGACGACATAGACCTTATTCCCTCAACGTCTGACTTCTACCACGCGAGCGACTGGGTCACCTTCCGCCAAACTCTTACTCTCGATCGTGAAGCCCATAAGATGACCATCAAAATCGAGCCGCTCGATTCCAACGTCGATCGTTCCGACTGGAAAAACTCTCTCGAACGCGTCTGGAACATGAGCGAAGACCCAACCCTCCGCGACCCCCTCACCAACTCCGCACGCGGCGGCCTCGATCTCGCCAACATCTCGGGCCCCACACCCCTCACCTGGCCCGACTTCTACAACCAGACCTTCCAATTCGGCTTCAGCGCCAACGGCTGGCCCCAAGGCTGCACCTTCAGCGACCTAAACGTCACCTTGGAGAACTGATCCGTTCTTCGGATTGAGTCTCAGATTTAAGAACGCCCAACGTCAGATTCAATCAAATGACACGCGCCGCTCTGCGCCCTTGGCTCAAAACGTGAAAAGCGTTTAACGAGGCAAGGGAGAACGAAAATGAAAATGATGATTGAACTACTCACCGCGAGAGAAGCTCGTGTTAGCCAACCGATTCTTTTCGTTGCTGTGATTCTCGCTGCACTCAACGAGAATTACCCGAAGCTGTCTGGCTTAAACTTCGCGGTCATTTTCCTACTCTTCGCGACGGCGCTGGATCGCTCACCAATTGAGGTCTTGAGCGAGCCAAAATTCCTCTTAACGATCAGGAAGATCGCGGTTTATGCCGCTTTCGTGCTCATCGCGGTGGCGTTGTTTTCATTGGTCGTCAGGCATTAATCGCTTTGCCCGAGGGGCATTCCTAGAATTAGACTTCGATGCAGAATGAAGTTATCTCGGTTCGCCCTTTTTACTCTACTTCTCAGCTCATCAATCGCCTCCGCTCAACAGGCGGAGCCCTTCGATGCTGCTCGCCTACCGAGCAAGCCGCTCCGGCTCGAACAACCAGAGACCGACTTGAATACCAAAAAATCCCATCACACCGAGCCAGGCGTGGTCGATGATTTCACTCGTCGCAAATTTCACGTAGGCCTTACCGCACAAACGGTGTTTCCGACGTTTTTGGGTGGCGGCCTTGAGGTCTCGTACAAAACGAAATTCGCACTCGGTGTTCAAGCTGGCTTGGTCCCTCGCGCTTATTCAAACGCAATCGCGGAAGCCGCGGCCGCCTTCAGCGGCGAAACTTCTTACCGCGATGTCGTGAAAGCTGCGTTCGAGAAAAATTCGTTGTTTCGCCTCTACACCGAATATCGGTTCGGTTCACAACCGCGTCGTGGCTTTCGCTTAGGCGCCGCATACTCACTTCTGGATTCTTCGGGCTCTGCACCTATCGACACCGCACTTGAAGCTTCCACTGGGCGCGACTTCACTTTGCTCAAACAACTCTTAGGTCTCCAAGGCCGCGACGCCAACGTCCACATGGACGCAAACCTCGGCCTCGGCGAACTCTACTTAGGCTATGGCTGGCGCACATGGCGCAACCTCTTCCTCGGCCTCGACCTCGGCGTCGCCAAAGTCTTCACAAGCAAAATCCACCTAAAAACCGACGCCCCCGCCTACGACAACTCAGCCAACGGCCGCACCCAACTCCGCGCCTCCGAATCCGACCTCGAATCCATCTTGAAAAAGTACGGGATTACGCCCACGGTGTCTTTGCGCGCGGGGTATTTCTTTTGATCGACATCCGCAACTCAAGACCGCTCGTGATCAAACAGCGTTTCGGCGGCAAATCTTCGTGGGTGTATTGGTGCAAATGGCTTCTAGCTCTTAAGCTTTTTTTCGCTCTCGCCGCCACGCTGGGTGAATTTCGTCTTCCTCAGATCATTCGCCAGATCGACACGATGGGCGTATCTCTACGATTTTGGCTACGTTGGACCGTGGAGAGTGAACTTCATCACCCACTTCTACCGGCAGTTTTAAGTGCTGGTGACGGCTACGGGTTGGCACCTGCAGAATTCCCTTTACTCAACATTCTCTATGCTCCGTTTTTCGCGTTACCAATCGAGTATGCGCGAATTGCGGCTTGGTTTACTCATGTTGCGTTAAGTGCCGCTTTGACCTGGGTCCATTACAATCTTTGGCGTGGAAAAGCCGTCGCTGGTGTTGACGCTGGAAAGGCAGCGCTTCTACTGCCATTGATTGGCGTAAGTTCAGTGTTCGCTGGTAGGTTCATGCCAGATTATATTGCTATGCTGCTATTTTCGATGGCGCTCGCAATCAGTTGGGATCAGACACACACGAGAAAAAGTTTTGTCATTGGAACGATTGGTTTGCTCATCAAGCCACCTGTTGTTCTAGCAGGCGCTATTTACTTCTTTCTGCCGCGTCGGCGGTGGCGACATCAGTTGCTCTGGATTATCCCGGCGGTCCTAGCTGCGACCATTTATTACAAGACGATCAATACATTCATCACCACGATTTCAGATTTTCCGGATTACTATCTTTCGAGCTTACGCAATCCACTGAGCTCGCTCCGCGATTTCGTAGCTGAGCCGCTTAAGGTGCTGAAGCTTGTTTTAACTGACATCTTATCGCCTCCGTACCTCATTGTTATCACTACTTTCGCGGCGCTCATGTGGACCGCACGAAAGAGATACGCCGCTCTTCTAGCAGTGCTATCTCTTCAAATTTTGGGCGGTGCCGCTCTAGATGGCTCACACTCTTTCCTTCATATCTATTATTTTATCGGCTCGGCGATGATCTCGAGCCTACTAGTCGTGGCAGTGCTGGATGACCTTCCTCTGGTAAAACGAAAGTGGCTCGCCATTTTGGTTTTAATTTTGATTTTGATCACTCAAGTCGAACAAGGTCTCTATGAATTCAATAACACGCTCGATGCTATACGAGGCCGAAGCCTATACAGTCAATGCGCTGATCTTAAAAGCAAAACTCCCCAAGTTCCTTGGCGGAGTGGCACGCGATTCAGAAGTGAGTTTAGCTTTTCTCCGCAGCTTGGCCTCTGTTTCGGGGAAATCCAAAATTCACGTATCGCTGACTACGGCTTCTATTTTACGAGCGAAACCACACCGAAAGATTGTCAACAGATTGCCGCCACGAAGGATCTTAAAGTCGTCTCCTGTGTGAACTGAAAGAATGGCTGAGCAATCTCAATTTGCCATTTCTAACCCGTAAGCGTTGAATAAACTCATGACGAAAGATATGCACCTTAAGCTTCTGAAGATCAGCTTCTGCCTCTATTTCATAGCGACATGGACGACGATTGCGGGCATGGAAATCTTCGGATGGCTTTCGTTCCTGATCGCGTTCAGTTTTATCATTCGCTTCCGCAACGAACTTCAGCCGATGCTCGAGCAGCTTCGTAGAACATTGCCTTGGAAAACGTGCTTGACGCTGTTCGCGATCGTAGTCATCGGGCTACTTCTTCAGCGTGATCACCATCCCGATTACCAATGGGATATCGGCTCACTACGCTGGATGTTTCTGCTCGCGAGCGGGAGCGCTATTCTAACTCTGCTATTTCCGAGCAGACGAGGCTTTATGACGTTCTTGATATTTGTTTCGCTCATCGCAATCTACGCCGTTTTTCAGACGTTTACAGGAATTGACCTCGCGCGACCTGGTTCTCACAGAGCAGTACAACCTCTGCTTCCGCCAGTGAGCTCATTCACTCTGTACAGATCAGCAGGTCCGTGGGGCCACTCTTTGCAATACGGCTACATTGCTGGGCAACATGTTTGCTTCGCATTGGCAGCCGTCCTCGTCACAATTGTATCGAAGCGTCGGCGCGACTTTGTTTTTTGGATGTCGTCGATTACGGTCCTGCTCTGTTCGATCAGTCTACTGACAACTTTCGCACGCGGCGTTTGGCTTTCTATTTTCTTCGCGTGGTTAGTGATGGCATTCGCCGCATCGAAGAAGCTATTCGTGAAACTCGCAGCGGGACTTACAGTCGCTATCGTTATACTGGTGACAGCTGTTGAGCCGCTCAGAGCGCGATTACTTTCGATCTTCGATTCTTCAAATCGAAGTAATGTCGACAGATCTTATCTTTGGAAGATCAACTGGGAAATGTTCAAGGACCATCCGGTGATCGGCCTCGGTTACATGGAGAATGAGACTCGCGCCAAAGAATACGCGATCAAGCTTGGGAATCCTGACGCGTTCCTGGGTCACGCTCACAGCAACTATCTTCAGATGCTATCAGGTACGGGAATCTTAGGTTTCTCCGCCTACATGTTCTTAATCGTATACATGGTTTTTCTAACGATCGAACTATTGAAAAACCTGCCGAAACAAGCATTTTGGCCGCGCACTCTGGCGCTCGGCGCGCTTGGTGCACAAGTTGTCCTTCACGTTGGCGGCTTGACCGAAGCGAACTTCAAGACTGGAACCATCAGCCACAACACGATGATGGTGTGGGCGTTGGTAATTGCGATGACAATTCTGCAAAAGCTCGGTCGTTTTGATGAACCGAGCACTTCATCAAGTTACTGATCTTTTGGTTTTTCGTAGACGTGCTTTACCTTATAAGCACCCTTTGGAAAAAGCTTGCGGATGCCCATTCGCAGCACGCTGTCGGCTCTAAGCAACAGGTCGGCAAAGGTTTGTTCTGGCCGCCCTCTAAACGACGTTACATGAAACGTATCGTCTGTACGTAAAGGGCTCGGCGAGAAATAATAGTTAGAAACGCAGCAACGTGTTTTGTCGACTTTTATTGGGCTTACGCTATGCCAGGAATGGTTGTGCGTAGCCATGACGGCAAGGCGATTAAATTTACTCGTGATTGTCGTCTGCTCATGATCCATCCCGTTTGGCCAGATCTCGAGGTTTCCACCATTTTCTAACTTCCAGTCAGGGCTAACGTAGTAAAGCAGATTGAAGACGCGCCATTGCCCGCGATCTTTGTCATGCGAGTTGTCGATGTGCGGATTTAGATAATTTCCTTCGCCCATCAGCGAAATCCCGCCAGCGTAAAGATGCTCATCAGGAATCAAGGTTTGAAGGCTGCAAATTTCTTTTACAACCGAACAATGACGTTTTCTCTTCGACGGACTTCGCAGAGAACGAGTCTAAAAACAGACCCACAAATTCGGCCGCTGTTTCGGCATCGATCACCACAGGATAGATGACAGGTTCAGGTTGTTCCGAGCCAAGCTTCGAGAGCGTTTTCTTTGCGGCAATTTCTGCGACGTGTTTGGGATCGAATTTCGATGATTGCCGCGTGAAGAACCCTTCACCCGACATCTTCGACTCCTCACCCTGCTTAGCAAGGCAGTAGACGTAACCTACGACCGAAGTCTTGCGCTGTTTCCGGCGAACACCGCGGCTATTGAGAATCTGCACTTCACTTTGCGTTTCCGAGTAGCCGTTGTAAGGACACGCCATGATTCGCGGATCCATTTTGAGAGCGATGGCTTCGAGCGCTTTCCCGCGCTCAAGCTTTTGCGGCACATCGAGAGAATCGAGCGAGTCGTTAACGAGTGCCAGATTCTCTTTCACGTCAGACGAGTTGTCTAAAAGAGCCGATTTCTTTATGGAGTCACCCGCTTGACCCGTGAACTTCGCGTTTTTGAGCGCTTCTTGGTAGGCACTCAACAGAGCGTCGTCAGACAGATTCTCGGAGTACGAGTAGCCTTCGAAGCCGTTCAGAATGACTCGCAGACCCGCACAATGGCTGGCCGAAGAATCAAATTTTTCAGGATTGCCCTTCTGAAACGAGGTCGAAAAAGATTCGCCGCGCTCGACAAGCATTTCGACTTCGGCGCCGTCTTTTTTGGCTTGTGCTTGGATCTTCTCGAAAGGCGTTTCAAAGTTAACAGCTTCGATCACGATGCACGGCCTCCCACGAGAATTTTTGAGACAGTTACGGCTGGCTGACCCACGGTTGTTGGAATCGAGCCGCTCACTGATCCGCACATGCCGGTCTCAAGACCCAACTCGTCGCTCACGTGTGTGATACGCCCAAGCGTTTCGATCCCCCGACCGATGAGTGAAGCCCCCTTCACGGGCTTTTCGATTTTTCCGTTTTTGATGATGAAAGCTTCTTGAACACCGAAGTTGTAGTCGCCTGTTCCAGGAGACACTGAGCCGCCACCCATTTTGCGTGCGTAAAGGCCGTAGTCGATATCCTTGATCATCTGTTCAAGTTTATCTTTACCAGCTGCAATGAACGTATTTCGCATGCGTGACGCCGGTGCGTATTTATAATTCTGACGGCGGCCCGAGCCCGTACGCTCGTAACCCGTTTGCTT
>CAJYOV010000268.1 GCA_913776405.1 Pseudobdellovibrionaceae bacterium | reverse complement strand
GTTTGAACGGTCGAAAATGGGGATAAGCTAGGTCCCCATTTTCCGACACAGGTCTTTCCACAGGCTTCTCAACAGCCCACATTCACACACCTGTGATATTGTGGATCCGCACCTGTAACTCATCGATATCCTTCTTTAAATCGGAATCTTTAGACAGTTGAGACTCAACACGCTTCAGCGCGTTGATAACGGTCGTATGATCTTTGCCACCAAATTGACGGCCGATTTCGACGAGTGATTTATCGAGATTCTTTTTGATGAGGTACATCGCAACCTGGCGAGCCGTAACCAGCGGTTTCGATCGATTTGCGGATTTTAGGTCCACCACGCGAACGCGGTAATGGTCTGAAACCAAACGTTGGATGTCCTCGACCGTGATGGTTGTCGTGTCATCGTGAGTATTCAAAACGCGCTTGGCCAACTCGAGGTTAATCTCGAAACCCTGGAGTTCAGAGTACATTTTGACCTTATTCAGGTTGCCTTCAAGCTCCCGGATCGAGCGTTTTGAAATTCGCGCGATGTAGGCAACAGCATCTTCCGGAATGCGAAGGTTTCGCTTCTCTGCCTTGTAGCGAAGGATAGCCACGCGAGTTTCCATGTCCGGCATTTGGATATCCGCGATCAATCCCCATTCCAAACGCGTACGGATTCGATCTTCGAGGCCTTTGATATCTTTCGGCATGCGGTCAGATGCGACAACGACCTGACGACCCTTCTCAAAGAAGTCGTTGAGCGTATGGAAGAACTCTTCTTGAACGGCTTCACCGCGACCCAAGAAGTAGATGTCATCCATGAGAAGTACATCGCATTTTTCGCGGTAGCGCATGCGGAACTTCTCCATCTCACCGCGACGGATACTCGAAATACATTCGTTCAGAAAGCGTTCAGCCGAGAGATAGCAGATACGCAAATGAGGATTCTTCTGGCGGATGTGGTTACCCACGGCATTGAGTAAGTGCGTTTTACCCATACCGGTCGGCCCGCAGATGAATAAGGGGTTGTAGCCCTCAGTTCCCGGATTTTCGGCGATGTTGAAACAGGCGGCGTGAGCAAACTCATTGTAGCGACCAACAACGAACGTGTTGAACGTGTACTCAGGCGAAAGAATATCGCGGCGCCCTTGAGCATCCGGTTGCGGCATTGGAGGTTTCACCATGTCAGCGAACGTTCGCTGATTCATAGCATCTTCAAGAGCTGCCGGGCTTTCAGGTTCAAGGCGTGCTTGTTGACCCGTTACGACCAATTCAACTTGAAATGGCGCCGTGTAAAGAGACGAAATCTCTGAGCACAGACGGTCAAAGAGGTTCTCAGAAATCCAATATTTATGAAGCTCTGTCGGGACACCCAGTTGAAAGCGGCGGCCTGTTTGCGAATCGCTGTAGGTAATCAACTCAGTTGGCTCGAACCACGTCTGAAGAAGCTTATTCTCAGAGTTCTTAGACTTGAGATTGCTCTTCACGACGGTCCAGAAGTCTGAGATCGCCGTCGCGCTAGGTGTTTGAATCGACATTCAGTGTTCGCCCCATTACAGTGTCGGTTTTACAGCCCGGATAAGATGTGGAAAGAGGTGTGGAGAGCCTGATTTCCGGGTCGAATGCACATCCCCGCGAGTGCCGAAGTTCAATATCAGCGTGTGCCTCGCTTTTCAACAACTTGACTGCAATGCTCCGAATGTGGTCATATCCCCTTTCGTAATTTCTCAGAGGTAGTGTAATGAAACGTACTTATCAGCCAAGCCGTAAGCGTCGCAAAACAACTCACGGATTCCGTGCACGCATGGCAACTAAAGACGGCCAAGCCGTTCTCTCTCGCCGTCGCAACAAAGGTCGCAAGAAGCTTACAGTTGAAGTGAGTGGCAAGTAACACTCGCCTTTCTGTTCTTAAGCAACGTAGCGACTTCCTTCACATTCTAAAGAACGGGCAACGTCTCCGACCAAGCCCATGGCTCCTGATGAATTTCGTCGTGAATTCATCGGGTGTCATGCGTTGTGGTTGGACAACACCCCGTCAAGTCGGCTCTGCCATCGTCAGAAACCGATTAAAAAGATGGTCTCGGGTCTACTTCCGCAACCGTTTGAAGGCAGGCACGGGCGTCCCCGCCGATATCAATCTCGTTTTTCGTAAAGCGGAAGGCGATTTTTACAAGAAGCTGAGCTATGAACGTTTCGCAGACGTGGTGGACAAAGGCTGGCAACAGCTTGAGAGAAGGCTCCCTAAAGCTGGCGCAACAGCTAGGGCGGACACTTCTTCTTCTACTACTCGGAGCGTACCGGACAATCGGCACAACTCACCTCGGCGGTAGTTGTCGGTTTCAACCGAGCTGCTCCGAGTACGCAGTCGAAGCAGTTCGTCTTCATCCTCCTCTCAAAGCAGTTCGTCTTATCAGTGTTCGCGTCTGTAAATGCAGACCCGGGGGGCCGTACGGATACGATCCGGTTCCTCTCACAGCTCAGGAGACTTCGTAATGGATCAGAACCAGAAAAAACCGTCTTTCATGGATCGCGGAACGATCGTCGCGTTTGCGATCATCCTTTTGTTCTGGTTCGGCTGGCAGAGATACATGGAGAAACAGCATCCGCCTGTCACTCCTGAATCAAATGTGGCTGCACCGATTGTCGAATCAAAAGACGGCAACGCTGGAAAGCCCGCGATCAATCGTAAAGATCCGATGGCGCCGACGGCAGCAAAAGCGGATGCAGATCCGGCAAACCAAGTCGCAGTTTCTGAAACGTTGATTCCATTCTCAAACGACACGTGGTCATTCGAGATCTCGAATCGCGGCATGGGCATTAAAGATGTTCGCCTCGCGCATTTCAAATCTCGCGATGGTCAAACGATTCAACTCTCATCAGCGAAAGAAGATCCTTCATTTGCGACGGGTGTTGCACCCTACACGCAACCGGTCTTCTTCAACATCGAGCAAACAGCGCCAGATACATTCGTAGGTAAAGCGACTGTCGACGGCGTGACCCTCGAAAAAACGATGAAAATCGACTCTCAGAAATTCACGATCGAAACAACTGTGCGTGCGACAGGGCTCTCGGCTGCGCACAAAGGTCTTTCGACTCGCATTGCGGACATCATGAATGAGCCTAAGACTGCAAAAGGCTTTTTCGATCCAACTCCGGACTTCCTGAGCTGGTTCGTTCGTCACGACGATACAAAAACGCGCGAAGCTCTTCACCGTAAAGACGGGCACACTCTGAAAGCTGACAACGTTACGGTTGCCTCGCTTTCAGTTCATTACTTCGCGATGGCGATCGTCGATCAATCGCAACTTCACCCGCGCTTTGAATCGGTTGTTCCAGCAAACTCAGACATCGCGTCAGGTAATCTGTACTACGAGCCGTCTGCGACACCTGAAACTCTCGAAGTGAAGTACACGAGCTTTGCGGGCCCGAAAGATCACAC
>CAJYOV010000267.1 GCA_913776405.1 Pseudobdellovibrionaceae bacterium | reverse complement strand
CATTTTTCCCGTAACTACCTGAAAACACTGAAGAAACTTAAGCCGCTGCGACCCGTGGGGGACACAGGGGGACATGTTCGCGTCCCCCAACATCAATCAAGTCTATTTATCGGTGCGGCTTTGCTCGAAATCAATTCATCGAACACATCATCAAGAGCCTTCGCGACCTTTCGTTTCTGATCATCGACTTCTTCGACGTACCTCATCGTGACGTCCGGAGTTGCGTGATCAAGAAGCTTAGAGACTGCGAAGAAATCGCCAGTCACTCGGTTTGCTTGTGTCGCTGCAGTCTTTCTCAAGATATGCGTACCGCTTACGTAAGTGACACCGATCACTTGGAGAGCTCGATTATAGTTTTCACCGATCGTTTTTCTGATCAACGGTTGACCAGAATCGTGAAAGACGAGTTCAACCTTCGGATCACTCCACTTTTTCCAAGTCTCTAACTCTTTCGCAAGTGCCTCCGGCATCCCGAGAAATCGTGCTCGTCCATTCTTTGGCCGAAGTTTGAGGGTTGGCTCGTGAGAGTTATGACTCCAGGTGATGGTACTCACAATTTTTACGACTCTATTTTTGAAGTCGATGTCTTTCCAGTGCAGACCACAGACTTCACCAATGCGTAATCCGAGGCAAAACTGAGTGAGTGCAAGCGGGTAGTAAATCGGATTTCTGTGGGCGCGGAGAGTTTGAAAGAACGGTCCGATATCTGATTTCGCAAGCGAGCGAACGGGTTGATTCGCTTCTCCTGAAATTCGAGCGGCTTTATAATGCTCATCGAAAATGGGGAGAACGAACTTTGCGTCCATGCGTCTGCGATAGAAGTTAAGAATCACCTTAAGGAGATCTAACTCCTTATCGAAGTTCTTTCGATCTTTCCGTTTGGGATAGTTCAAGACCCAATATTTAACGAGTTCATCAATCCTTTTCGGATTAATAGTTTCGACAAGGACTGGGTTTAAACAGTCGAGGTGAGGAAGGCGTCTTTCGTAAAACTCTCTTGTGGATTGATCGATTCTTAGAAAGTGAAACTCCTTCCAGTTCTGAACTAACTTCTCAAAAGTTAACCCCTCATCTGAATCAGGCTCGTTTCTGTGAACTCCGCTGCTGGCGGATTTATTCAGAAATCCAGTTCGGAAAAGCTTCGCCTCATCGAAGGATGAAAACTTCGCTTGTTCTTTAACCGACTTTCCATCTCGAACACTTCTTCGAATTGCGCGGTAGGATCCGCTATCAATCCATTTCTGTTTCTCTTCGTCGAAGAAAAACACTTTATAAATTCCAGGTTGGTTCTTCACTGCTATTTCTTTACGTTTCATCGAGTTCCTCCTTTGGAGAGCCACTCGCGAACTCGAGGCGGCGAAAACCGCACCAACCTGCCTACTTTACCGTATGGAATTCGTCCGTCTGAAACGAGTGAACGAATGTGACGAACGGAGCATTGGAGCTCTTTCGCAGCATCTTCAACTGTCCAGACGAATTGATTTTCAAAGACCTTTTCCTGCTCAGCCGTTGCTGGCGCAGGTTTTACGATTTTCATGTTTAACTCCCCCTCATCGATTTAGTGAAACAAAATGCAATAGGGCGCAGTGCATATACGTCGCTATGCTGAGATGTTGATTAAGACGATTCGAAGAAGTGGTCCGGGCGGCTCGCGGACGAAACAGCAGATCCGGACAGACGCATTGTGCATCCGTCCATGCGATGGCTACCTCGAGGCCATCGTGGCCTCGAGATCAAAACCCAATAGCGTGTACGAAGTCTTTGCTCACCGATAAGCGCACCTTGGGTGGGTAGGTGATCGGAGCTGTTTAGCGCTCGCGCAAGCCTGCGCAACTCTTCAGATCACGAAGGGCTCGGACCCCGCTCAGGCAACCGGGCATCCACTCCCTACGACTGCGTCTTGAGATTGGATGCCCGGTTGCCTGAGCGAGATCCTCGATCTGTTCTGAGAGTTGGAGGCGTGCGCGAGCGAAGTAGTAAAGTAAAGGTTAGAGTTTTTTTGAAAGTTGATGTTTGAGGGAGCTAATTAGGTGGGTGTTAAAATTTGAAAGCTGAAGTTGTGTGCGTTGGAAGTTGAATATCTGGGTCTGTGCTAAGTGGAGATTGGAAATCAAACTAGGTACTAGAC
>CAJYOV010000266.1 GCA_913776405.1 Pseudobdellovibrionaceae bacterium | reverse complement strand
AAAAAGACGAAGCCGTCGAAGTCACTAAAAACGAACCAACGATCAAACATGGACGTACGAAACCGAAGCGCACTGAAAACCTCCAAGACTTGTGACCGTAATTTGGCTCACTTCTTCGGAACAGTTCAGTAAATAAACCGTAAAAAGAGAAGCTCTAACGAAACGCGCCTTCGCACCAGCTCGGCTTAGACTTTTCATGACGCACGAATCTTTGCACCTCAGCTGCCAAGGTCTTTGATTGAGCCTCTGTATCGGAATCGAAACGGATGCGCCAGCCGCTCTCGTTCGCTTTTTCGAGCCACTTCGCCGCGAACTGCACGTAGGTTGAGCGGTCGAGACTCATGACATAATCGCCATTGAGAGGCTCCGGATGCGCCAAGCGAAATCCGAAACGTTGATAGATTGGAATCAGTTTACGGTCGCAGCGGAGCGCGTACTCGCCCGGATACACCGAGACATCGGCATCATCCGGATTCATTCCAATCGCGAGGGGCTGAGTGTTCAGATGATCGTAGCTCTCGCCTCTTAAAAGCATCGCTGGCATGAGGCCCCGAGGCGCCTGCGGATTCATTACGAGGCGTTTCAGTTCCACCACTCCACCCTGCCGTCTAGACGCATCTCTGACAATAATGGAGCCATCTGGCTCGGATTGAAAAACCGGATAGCTTCCATCGCGCGTCTCTTTTCGCGGAAAAGTCCAATTCAGCGATCGTTCGAGATCAATGCGACCGGCCGCATCCGGATAAGCTGTCCAGAGTGTACCCACAGGTTTTGTGTAATCGCCCCGTCGATAAACGACGATGAACGCCGAATGGGAGGAGAGCTTAACACCCGCTCGTCTCATCGCTTCAAATTTTTCGGCTGGATGATGCGTGTAACGATCTCGAATTTGATCGAGGCTCCAGTTATGAGCCTGAGACAGCAGCGTATTCGCAAGCTCGCGATTTTCTCGTGTCGCTGATTGATTGGTATCTTCCGCCGGCCGAATGACCGCGAAAACAAATTGTGTGTCGGCCTCATGGCCCGTGAGCTCATCGAAACTCACGGAGAGATTCGCTCCGATCTCAGCGCGAGCGGTCGGAAACAGAAAAAACAAAAACGCGATTAGAAACAGATGAATTAAGATTTTAGTCTTCATACCGGATGCTTGTTACAAACTTCCTGCCAGCGGGCGCGTTTGTTAGCGACTCTCGATAGTGATGTTGCGTTTGTCAGGCATCACAAAGATTTCGCTCAAGCTCTGAGTGTCTCTTTGTCGAGTCACTTGACGATTTCAATGAGCACGACGCTCAATCTCGGTTCGCGCCAAAATGTCAGCTGAGAAAATCGAACACTCACCGGCTGAAACGCGCCCATTTCGAGCGACGTTGATCAACATGTGCACAGGCTCCCGCCGGACGAGCAAAAACGCTTCATCGCAAGTGTCGTCGAAGAAATCGCCCAGGCCGCCGAGTCCTTTCTTGCGACAGCCGCATCTAATTTCTAATTGAGCCTGATAACAGCGCTAGATCTTAATTAGAGGACGTCCAGAATTCAGGGTAAAGAAGGCTGCCGCTGGTAAGGTTGACGTTGAAGGCTCGAACGGTTTTGATTTTTAACGCCTGCATGTACCCAAGAACTAACGCCATGTTTGTGACGTCTGTGGCTGCGTAGACACCGCCGATTTCTTTATCCGACAGCGAGAGTCTCTTCTTGAGAGCTGTCTCGAGTTGTTCGTCTGTGTAATCTCGCTCTTCTTTAAGTCGCTTTAAAAGCGAATAGGCGTGAACGCCGCCGATCCCGATGGCTTTTCGCTGCGTGAGAAGCTCGCGCATCTCGGGTGTCGTGCTAGACAGCGCGTGTTTTTTCGCGAGCGCGACAACTGTTTTAAAGTTCGAGCGACCTATCGGATTCGGCGAATCGGTCAGGGGCGCTTTGGGCCGCAGTTTTTTGAGCACCTCATTTTTGAAACTGACACTCCCAAGCTCGACGAGACTTTTTACGAAAACACCGTTTTCGCGCGCTACGAACTGCATGCTGCCGCCGCCAATGTCCCAGACGACTGAGGTTGCTGGATCGACTTGACCTTCGCTCATGGCTGCGAGAAAGCCGAGCTCAGCCTCTGTGCTCTGCGCGATCACGCGAATCGTGACACCCGTTTTCTCGCTTACCTGATCGAGATACGCCTGAGCATTTTTTGCACCACGAAACGCGGAAGTGGCCGTGCCTTGAAATTGGTTTGCACCCGAGGCTTGAGCGATCGATTTGAGCTCGGAGAAAACAGCGAGCCCTCGGTTTTGGAGCGTTTGCGAGAATTCGCCCCCTGCACTGCGCTCTAAATCCTCTTTGTAGCCGACGGGTCGCTCTTCGTTCGCGATCACCTTCACGATTTTTTGAGCACACGTGTCGACTTCGGCGACTTGCATGCGCGTCGTGGCCGAACCCACGTCGAACGCTGCCCGAACTTCCGAGCACGCAGACGCGCCCTTCTGATCGCCCGAGTGCAGACTGTGAGCACATCCTGACAAAGTGAGAAGAAGGCTCAAGGCCAGGCTTTTTGCGAACATCACAATCCCCTTTTACGTAGCCCACGCAACGAGCGAGAGTTCCAATCCTATTTGCTCGGGTGTTAAAACAGAATCGACGCACCCAGTACCGATCGCAGCTTCGGGCATGTGCGGGAAGTCAGCTGTTTCCGGCACCTGAGCATAGGTATGACCGCCGTTTTTTTTGATGGCACAGACACCCGCAGCGCCATCTTCACCCACACGCGAGCCAGAAAGCACAACTCCGATCGCGTTCGCGCCAAGTCCTTTCGCCAGGCTTTCAAAGAACACATCGGCTGCGTTATTCGGAACACCATGAGGCCGATCTGAAAGATAGAGCCGGCGATCTTCGTAGCGAACATATTTATTCGGAGGAATGGTATAAAGACGGCAACGGTGAATCTCGACACCATCCACGATCTCCTCGGATCCGAGATTTGTCGCGCGACCGAGAATGCGTGCGAGATCTGTCTCTTGATAACGGGCAACGTGAGACACCACGACAAACGACATTTGTTCATGACAAGAGGCATGAAAGAGCAAATCTCGCATCGGCTCGATACCGCCTGCGGAAGCTGCGATTCCAGTGACGAAAATGTTCTGATTCAAATTCAGCCCCCCGCAAGCTACACTTCAACTCGTGAAGAAAAACTCGACAGTTTCTATTGCTATCATTGTGGCGCTCGCACTCATTGCGCTAGTGTTTTTCCGGTCACGTCCAGACGAAAAAAAGCTAGAGAAGATGGAAGAGAGATTTGAGGTCGCAGTCGAGACACCTGAACCTTTGCCCACAAAAACGGCGGCGACACTGATGCCAGCGGGAAACCTGGCAGCACCAATCGCGGCATCACCAGCACCTAGCGCTGCTGTAACAATGACTGTCGATGGCAAAACGGTGACTGTCCCCGCGTCGAAACCGGGCTATGGCCCTTCTGAATCGGATCTCAACCTTCGTCGTTTTTCAACGGAAGACGGTGTTGCGGTTATCGATGGTGACATAGTCATTGGAGCGCCTATTAGTGGCGCAAGATCTGGAACGGCCGTCCTTCCGACACTTCAACTGTGGCCAACGCGAGTCATTCCCTACTTCATTCAGCCAAGTCTCCCGAATCCCAACCGCATTCACGAGGCACTTCAATTTTTCTCAGGCACGGCCATAATGTTTGTTCCGTACACCGATCAAGAAGACGTACTGGTTTTTCAATCGGCGACAGG
>CAJYOV010000265.1 GCA_913776405.1 Pseudobdellovibrionaceae bacterium | reverse complement strand
TCGAATGGACTCGCAAGCGGGCCGTCGTAAGACGTGATCGCTTTCAAAGCGCAGATTCGAATTACCAAATTCGTTAAGAACGGAATCGCAATCGCAAGAATCAAAAGGTTCCGCATTTTCTGCGTTGCCGTTGCCATCGAAAGGGCGACCGGAAAGCCGAGCAGAAAACACGCGACCGTCGTGCCGAAAGACAGAACGACGCTCTTCAAGAGAATCGAAAGATAAAGCGGATCTAACGCGCGAACGAAGTTTTCGCTAGCGGAAGTCCATTCGATACCGCCGTAAAGCCCGCGAAGCGCGAAACTCGTCGCAGCGACGAGGCACAGAGGGCCGAACAGAAAAAGAACGTACCAAACGACTGGAGCCCAACCGAGAAAGCGGACGCTCGATTTTGACTGACTCATTCTCCGGCCCAGAACAAATGGGTTTCTGAAATCGGAAATTCGACGCTGACGACTTGCCCGACTTGGAATTCAGACGCCTGCGACGGGTCCATGAGAGAGCGAATGATCATGCCATCGAGTGTGCGTACGGCAACTTCGGATCTCAAACCGCGGAACAAGATCTGGAAGACTTCACCGACAAGACGGTTTGTTTCGTGGCTAGAAGCTTGGTTCATCACGCGAACTTGCTCGGGTCGAATGAACGCGCGAACGGAGCTGCCTTGGCCCTTCGAGTTCAGGTCTTCACAGATTGAGCGACCTTGAAGCTGATAGCCTGAGGACTCGAACTGGATGCCGATATCTATCTTCGTTGAGACGCCTGAGATCTCATTTCGGCCGCCGACGAAACGCGCACTGAAGAGCGATTGCGGGTTCTCGAAAAGATCACGCGGCGAGCTGACTTGCTCAAGGCGGCCGGCATTCATGACGGCGACACGATCTGAAAGGATCATCGCCTCTTCTTGATCGTGCGTGACGAAGATAAACGTTAAGCCCAGTCGCTTCTGAAGAAGGCGAAGGTCGGCTTGCATCTTTTCGCGAAGTTTTTGATCGAGCGCACCGAGGGGCTCGTCGAGAAGAACGCACGCAGGTCGATTCACGAGCGCTCGCGCTAGAGCCACACGCTGTTGCTGCCCGCCCGAGAGTGTTTCTGGGAACCGCTGTTCAAAGCCGACTAAATTAACGAGGGCCATCGCTTCTTCAACCCGTTCGCGTATCTCTCGTTCATCAACTTTCTTGAGTCGGAGACCGAAGGCGATGTTGTCTGACACAGTCAGATGCGGAAAGAGCGCGTACTTTTGGAAGACCATGTTGAAGGGGCGCTCACGCGCCGGCAACTGATCGATCCTCTTCCCTTTCCAGAGAATTTCGCCTGACGTCGCATCTTCGAGACCCGCTAAGATTCGAAGAAGCGTTGATTTGCCGCAGCCACTTGGACCCAAAAGCGAGAAGAATTCTCCCTCTTGAATTTTAAGGTCAATACGGTCGAGCGCCGTTTGACTGCCAAACGATTTCTGGATAGATCGGATTTCCAACATTGTTCACAGGTTTTAAGGCCTTGGAGTCGATATGTCGAGAGTCGGACTTGCTACCGTATATTTCTTGGTTGCCTCGATTGTAGCTCTGACAGGCTGTACGAAGAAGCCGGATCCAACTCCCGGCTTGCCCGGCGCAGGCGTCACACCAGCACCCGCTCTGAAAACGGGCGCTCGTGAAGTGAACTTAGCGATTTGGGCCAACTACCTTTCGCCCGAAACCGTAGCGAAATTCACGGCAAAAACGGGCATTAAACTCAACATCACAAATTACTCATCAAACGAAGAGCTCTTGGCAAAGATCCAAGCCGGCGCTGCCGGTATGGATGTCGCTGTGCCGAGCAGCTACATGGTTGCGGTTCTACGCAAACTCGATCTCCTTCAGCCTATCGACAGCTCGAAAGTCGAAAACCGAGCAGGCCTCGACTCCGCTTTCATGAAAGACGAGAGCGACCCCGAAAATCAGTACTCGCTTCCTTACTCCTGGACATCGGTGGGTCTTGCCGTTAACCGCGACCTCTTCAAGGGCGAAATCAAAAGTTATCAGGACCTCTTCACGAAACCCGAACTCGCCGGCAAGTTCTCGATGCTCGACGACGTGCGGGAAGTCACCGCTGCCGCTTTACTCACCCTCGGTTACTCCGTAAACACGAAGGACACTGAGCAGCTCAAAAAGGCCCAAGAGGTTCTTAAAAAAGCGCGAAAGAACATGAAGATGTTCACGTCTGACACGATCGATCCGCTTGTGAATAAAGAGATTGCGGTGGCTCAGACCTACAGCTCGGATGGCCTTCAAGCGATTCGCAAATCGAAATCAAAGATCGAGTTTTTCATTCCTGATGAGGGTGGCACGCGCGCTGTCGATAGCCTCGTCGTCTTAAAAGCCTCGAAGAATCCAGCCGAAGCCCTAGAGCTCATCAATTTTCTCATCTCGCCTGAAACCAATCTCGAATTCGTCACTAAAAATCTGGGCGGCCCCGTTGTCTTAGCGACTAAGGCCGCTTTGCCGAAAGATCTCGCTGCCAGCAAAGCGCTCTACCCGGCTCCTGAAGCTTTCAAAAAACTTCAGCAGATCGATGATGTTGGTGAGGCTACTCGGCAGTACGATCGCCTCTGGACCGAACTCAAAACTGAGTAATTCGTGCCGGACGTTAAACCGAGAGTTCACCACAAGCAGTATACTTACGAGTATCAGCAGCCCGCTGAATACGCGTTTTGCCAGGATTCCGTCTTGGCGCCGCTCGCAATTGCAAACGATCTCGAAGCTTACTGGCAAGCGACAGGTGCGGCGGATTTCTCAAACTATCGAGCGCTCGATGTGTGCGCCGGCTGTGGTGTAATGGGTCTCGAACTCACGCATGCGCTTCCGCAGCTTGAGCAGTTCGACTTTCTTGAAATTCAATCCGCATTTCGCGAACCATTCGCTGCAAACGCTCAAATGGTGCAAGCCTCTCGATCAGCAGCTTTCGTTTCCAGGTGGCTTGAGCAGTCTTACGCGAGTCTTCAATCCGGTGAACTTCGCAACCGTTACGACCTCATCGTTTGCAACCCACCGTATTTTGATTTGGGTGAAGGCACCCTGCCACCGAATCCGGTCAAGCAACGAGCGCGCTTTTTCGTCGATGACACGTTTGAGTCGCTTTTAAAAAGCCTTCGTGCAGCGCTGAAGCCTGAGGGCCGCGCGTACGTTTTAATGAAGTCCGGAAAAAAGCACGGGCGAGACGCTTTCACGCTCGCCCGGTCTCTTCTTTCAGATTGCGAAATTCAAATCGTCGCCGATATTCGTGGCACGGGTCTGGTTCGCATTGTTGCGCCAGCGCTTACTTCGCCTTCTGAGCACTCTCAGGCGTGAGCCAAGGCGTACCCGCTTTCGCCATATTCGCTTTCTCGTAACAGATCTGAACGGTCGTCGTCGCCGACATGCCTTCCATCACCGAACCTGGAACAACGACTTGATTCGAGCGTGTATCGAGCCAGATGCCTGAACGACCCAATTGGTTCTGTTCTGTTTTGCAGATACGAGCGCGGTCAGCAGAATCGATCGGTTGACCTTCGTGGAAGACGACTTTCAACGTCGACTCACCTTTAGCGTCGTTCACTGGAGGCGCTTCGAGCGGAATACGAAGTGTCTTCGTCGATTTCTTCGCGATCAAGTTGCCGGCTTCGGCAAGGCGGTCACCGTAGTTCTTATCGCAAAGGTCGAACGCCATACCGCTCGTGCGCTTGTCTTGTTTCATCTCTTTGATGAACTCAAGGGTCTTCACAGGGCCTGTGCCTTTGATGCCTGGGTCAACTTTCGAGCACGTACGTGCGAGTACGGCGAACGCCGAAACCATCGAAGCGTTGTTGCCTTTCAAACGAATCAACTCAGACTTGAGCGTCTTTGGCTCAACCGAGCTCACGTCGTCTGCGTCTGTGATCATGATCACAGCGAGGTGAGCGTCTGCGCGCAAGAAACCAACGTTACGACCGTCGAGAGCTGCCAAAACCGGAGTGAAGAGTTCTTCATTCTCTGGACCCTGATCGACGCCGTTTGCGTCTTTGAAAGGGACCGTACCGATCTTCAAAGTCTCGCCGAGAGCTTTCGAGTACTCAGGTTCTGAACGCGTAATGAAGTTCAGGCCATTTGACGACGTTGAGCCGTTCACATGCTTCACAACATACAACTGACCGAGTGGGTGGAACGTCTTTACGACCGAGCCGTAACGGATCGAATCGTAGATCGAAGTTACGCCGATCTGGAAATCCACGCGCTGATTCTTTTTGAAAGCGTCAACGAAACGATCGATGTTCGCTTTCAACTTCTCCTGGTGATCCTTCATCGAATCCGAGTTGTCGATAACGAACAAGATATCGACTTTCGGTTGAAAGACCGCTGTTGTCTCGATCGGTTTCGATTCCGAAGCTGTCTCGATTCGCGCAGGAGGCGCCATGAGCTCAGGGTTTGACGGCTGAGCACATCCGAGGAGTCCAAGCATCGAAGCCGAAGCAACCACCGCGAGACCGAGATTATGACCTTTAAGAAGATCGAATTTACGCATCATCATTTGCCAACTCCTTGAGCGACCGATTTCGCAACGCCCATGTCGTTATCAATTTCTAGGCAACCTTTTGTCGTAACCTGGAAGCCTTCAAGTTCGTCCATCCAAAGTTCGTCGTCGTCCGTTGTCGGGAACGAGAGTTGATCCGAACCTTTAGAGATACGCGCCGGTGAACCCGAACGTTTCTTGCCGTTTTCATCGAGATAGAGACGTTGGATCGTTTCTGCCTCGACGAGGTTCAACTTCTGAACAGAGTTGCCGATCTCTTTCAGCTTTGCTTTGTCTGCAGACGAAGGCGATGCTTCGAGAGTTTTCACTTCGTCAGAAAAGCGCGACTTGAAAGTCTCGATCGTTTTAAAGACTGACTTGAAATCGCACACGCGAAGCTGCGCAAGACCTTGAAGGAAGAACGGCTCCGAACGAACCTGGCCTTTAAAAGCTGGTGACGTGACTGTCTTCAGTTTCGCAAGGGCCTTCGTCGTTTCGTTATTACGAAAATCCGCCCAGGCTGCTTCTTCGAGGGATTCGAGATAGCTAGGGCCGTTTTTATTCACTTTTCCGTAGGCGCTAACCGCGCCAGCGTAATCGCCTGTCTCATAAGAGAGGCGCCCGATCGACATTTGAATTCGATCGGCCTCGTCTGACGGGAGGGATTTTTTTGAAAGAGCTTTCAGCGCACGCAAGCCACCCTTCACGTCGCCATTTAAAGCTTGTGAGAGGGCTTGGCGGTGCTCGGCGCGAACCGCACCGGCCTCCATCGTTGCAACTGGTTTCTTCGCAGAGGGTGCCGCGGCGAACGCTGCAGTCGTGGAAGAAACGAGTGCCGCGCACGCCAAAGCCACTGCGACTTTTCCAAATTTTGGAGCAGTGGTTAAAGCGTTTCTCATAACAAGACTCCAAGGCCGAATGTGCCTACGATCAAATTCAAGTTCCGTGGACCTGTGTAAACCTGGTCTTGGTAGTTCTGGTAACGAAGCTCAACACGCGACGTGATGTGGTTCGAGAGCCAGAAACCGATACCGAGACCCGCTGTCCATGTATCCGTCGTGCCTGAAGTGAGCTTCATTTGGCCGTAACCTGCGAGCGAGTAGATATCGAATTGGATGATCGACGCGTCGAAGAGGTTGATTTTGCCGTAAGTCATGTACCAGTTCACAACGCCCATGAGCGATGACTCTGGGGTGTCCATGTCAGCAACGTTGTAGCCCATGTTGCCCGCGTTCTTCATTGCCTGTGCGTTCTTGTACTGAGCTTCGCCTTCGTTTGTGAATTGGCTGAACGCTTTCGCGTAGTGAATTCCCAAAGAGAATTTTGGCGAAATATGCAGATCCGCATTGAGACCCAAGTTTTGAGTCATCAAGTAAGAATCGCCCATCGCGACGCCGCCGTAGCTCACGCCGCCTTCAAGACGCCAGTCGCGCTTAACGGAACGGTTTTGAACGAGGCTCACGCGTGAACGGTTTTCAAGCTTCGCTGCGCGTTTTTTAGAATCCGCGTTTGAACCAAGCGAGTTCATGTCGTCGCTAACCGCGGCGTGTGCTGCAGATCCCAGCGTTGCGATCGTAACGAGGCTCAACGTCATAAGTTTGAGAGACTGTTTCAGTAAGTTGAGAGAGTTCATTATTTCGTCTCCTTTTTCTTTGCCGTTGTCGTTTTCTTTTTAGCCGTTGTTTTTTTAGCGGCTGGTTTCTTTTGTGTCGTTGTCTTCTTCTTTACCGGTGTCGCTGTCGGTTTCGGCGTTTCGGCTTTCTTTTCAGCCGTTGCTCCTGTCGGAGCTTGAGCCGTTTCGGCCGCCTTCGGTTCGCTTGTCGGCGTGACCGCCGGCTCAGGCTTTGGCTCCGGTGTCGGTTCCGGCTTCGGTAGAAGCGTTA
>CAJYOV010000264.1 GCA_913776405.1 Pseudobdellovibrionaceae bacterium | reverse complement strand
CGAGAAGCGTGATTATCCGCATCTTCTTGTGACATCAGGGCTGAACGACCCGCGTGTTACGTATTGGGAACCGGCAAAGTGGGTCGCAAAACTGCGCGAATTCAAAACGGATGAAAATTTGCTGATTCAATACATTCACATGGGGGCCGGTCATGGTGGACCTTCCGGTCGTTACGAAGCCTTAAAAGAATACGCGCGCGAGTACGCGTTCTTATTCAAAGTGTTTGGACTGAAAGAAGCTCAGACGTAAAGCTGCATTTTTGGGAGCTATCGATAATCGCGCTCGTCTTTTTCGATAGCTCCACCGCGGCTTAGAACCGCGCAGAGCGCGACACCCGTCAAACAGATTTGCCAGAGAACCAGAAGCCAGATCAGGAACAAGGGAACGGAAGCCAAACTTCCGTAGACCTTGTTCACATTCAGAAAGGTGCGCATGATCGTCGAGTAAGACGCTTGCGCAATCCCGATCGCGACTGAAGCGACAATCGCACTGACCAACGCGGCCCAAACACGCACCCGAATAGACGGCACGATTTTGTAGAACGCAAAGATTGCTACGAATTCGACTGCAAGAAGGATTGTGCCTTTCGGCAAACGCAAGAGCTGACTCGAGTCTTTCGAGCCAACAAGTCCGAGCACAGCCGCAAGAGCCAAAGGTCCTAAAAACATCAGGCCCCAGTAGGCAAACAGACGGCGATAAAAGCGCCGATTGTTTTCGATGCCCCAGACGCGCTGAACGGCGCGCTCCATGTCGTAAAAAAGTTTGGAGGACGCGATCAATAAACCGATCGCACCACCGACACCGAGGGCGCCCGAGTGCACACGCTCAATTGATCTGCGAATCCCTTTCGAGAGTTCGGCGCCCGAAGCATCGATGAGATTGCGAAAGATAAAGGGTTCAATTTTATGTAAGAGCGTATCGAGCCCACCGAAGGCCGTAAAAACACTTAAGCTCACAGCCAGAAGTGGCACGAGTGAGATCACGGTCGAAAAGGCGAGCGAGCCCGCGAGAATCGAAAGATCGCTCGCTTTCATCTGCCGCCTTGTTTCCACGACGGCCCATAAACAATTTCGAATAGCCCGTTTGATGATGCTCACGGTTAATTCTTAATTCGATTGTTTCGGCCCGCAAGCGAAACTAGCCTAGTCCCCGACAAGATTCGTCTCAAAGGAGAGGTCATGGACTTAATTTTCAACGTTCGCAGAGCCACGTGTTTGACTCTTTTACTTGCGAGCGCGTTCGCACTGACGATCGTCGGCTGCTCTAGTCATCCGGTCGTTCCAGAAGCCAAGAACGTAGAAGTTTCACGTAAAGATGCGAAAGCCGATTGCCAAGATTTGGGGCCAGTTCAAGGCTCGGTCAAAACAGCAAAGGGCACTATCAAGCAAGCCATCGAAGACATGAAACTCGATGCCGCGAGAAAAGGTGCGAACTACGTCCGGATGGAAGCCGCTGGTGCGATGGGAACTTCGGCATCTGGTACGGCCTACCGCTGCCCTTAAACTCAAACCGAAATTTCGTTTAGCGCCGCAACTCTTGCCAGCGGCGCTTGCCCTTCAGGGCGACGCAGTTCTTCAACTCGCTCATCACAGAGATTTGGAAGCGTTACGATAAACTTAGCACCACCGAGTTCAGCGTCTTCTACGGTTAATGTGCCTTCATGCATCTCAACGCACATCCTGACGGACATGAGACCCAGCCCCGATCCGTTTTCTTTCGTTGTGAAGAAGGGCCCAAAGATCATCTGCCGAAGATTCGTCGGCACGCCGGGGCCTTCATCTTCCGCGACTAAGCAGACGCCGCCTTCACCGCGCTCGACTGCGGTGATGCGAATCAAGCCGCGACCGTTCATCGCTTCCGCCGCGTTTAAGATGAGATTCATCACGAGCTGATGAATCAAGACTGGGTAACCTCGAAGTTGCAACTTTGAGGGACCCACGTACATGACCTGCGCTGAGCCCATTGACGAGTGCGACTCCATCATCTCGATTGTGTCATTCACCGTTGCCGCGAAATTGAAAGTGAGCGGCGAAGTTCGCAAGAGGTCTTTACTGGCACCTCGCAAACGCTGAACAAGATCTGTTAAGCGATCGGTGCTTCGGTCCAATTTTTCGATCGCCGTCATCGCGACTTGCGATTCGCTCTCGAGCTTTTTCAATCGCTCGATATTGAAACGCATGACCGTTAACAAATTCGCGATATCGTGAGCGACCGAGCCTGCCATGAGAGCCGGCAGAGCTTTACGCTCGGCCTCAAGCCGCAACTCTTCGCTGCGAACTAAGTTGCGGGCGCTTGCGCCGATTCGCTTGAAGATCACGACACAGAAGAAATAAATTGCGATCGCTTTACCGGTAATGAAGAGCGTGTCCTGATATCGCGCCATCGCTTTAAATAGATTCACGTCGTCGCCGGCGAGTGCTTGAGTCCATTCGGCCGAGAAAAAGACCCACGTGAGTGTTACGGCCAAGTACCCAACCGCCATGATCAAAGCGTTGCGGCGCGGTTCACGTAGCATTTCGCGAACGAGTCTGCGTGCCCTCACGTCAGCACTTTTCTCAAGAAGGCGCCAAGCTGAATCAGCACCTCAAACGGAATTTCGTGGCCACCCTCGAAGCGTTGAAGTTGACCTTCCCAGCCTGCGTTTTTCAAAACGGCTTCAAGGCGCTGAGCGAGCTGGAATGAAAGAACTTGGTCGCGGAAACCGTGAGCCTGGAAGAATTTAAAGCCCGGATGTTTTTTCGCGAGAGTTGACCAAGTTTCTGCGTTCACGAGCGTGCTTGAGAGAAGCGCAAGCCCCGCCGGTGGCGTTTTCATATGCAGCATCACGTCGGTTGCGAGCATCGCCCCTTGGCTGAATCCGCCGATGACGAGCTTCTCAGGCTTTGCGCCGAGCTTCTCGATGAATTCAAGCGCGTTCTCGCGAGCGCGCTTCAGACCTGGCGGCACGACCGTGCTGAGGTCGATATTTCCACCGCGTTCGAGTTCCGAGAGGCTAATTGAAAACCAAGCTCGGCCTTCGTGGTGCGGCCCAATCGGCACTGCGAGATGGCCGTTTGGGAAATACCAATTCGTCGTTTTCGGCGCCTGTACGGCCTGAGCGAGGGACGCTAGATCCATCATGTCGGCGCCGTAGCCATGGAACAAGACGACTGTTGGGCCCGACTCTTCGCCGAGGACTTCA
>CAJYOV010000263.1 GCA_913776405.1 Pseudobdellovibrionaceae bacterium | reverse complement strand
GGCTCTTCGCCATCAAGTGGGTGGCGCCGACTGTCATTCTGTTTAGCCTGGGCCTTGCGGCCATCGGCCTTTGCGTAGCTCTCTTCTAAACGCGGATACCGTTAACGGCAGTAACGAGAATCCAACTCGCCACGCACCATGAAGCTGATCGGATGGCCGCCTTTGAATGCGGAACCATCAAGCACCGTCCAATTGATTCCGTCGTCGCTGCGAAGCGCTTTTTGAGCGGCGTAATAGTTGGCCCATGAGTTGGTGATGCGCACGTAAGTACCAGTCGAAGGGTCGTAGCCAACCGGACCCGTGAAGAGTCCCAAGTTTAAGCCTGGAACCGAAACGTTGGCGCGTGTCCAAGTCACGGCGTCGGTGCTTTTCCAAATTAAACCACCTGGCGAGAATGCGACAAACTCGGTGCCATTAAAAATCAAGTTGTCCCAGCTTCGGTAATTTTCCGAGAAAGCTTGGTTCGTTTCCCAAGTCAGGCCGCCATCGAACGAGCGAGAGGCGTACCCAGTAGCCGGCGTAGAGCCAGAGCCGCCAATGCCGACGAGCATTCCGTTGCCTTCGGCGAAGTAAGCACCCGATGCGGCTGGGAATGTCGAATTGATGTTCCAGGTGCGACCGTGATCTGTTGAGATTGCCACACCGTCTGTGCGGCCCATTGCGATGAACTTGTCGCCTACGTGAGACACCAACGGATGCGAGAAACCCGAGAGCGGTGAGTTTTGAAGTTGAGTCCAACTCTGACCAGAGTCTCCAGAGAGTTGGCCACCATTCCAAAGGAGAAAGACGTCATTTCCTGAAGCAGCGATGCCGCCACCCCAATTGTCTGACTTCAAGGTTGTCCACGCTTGACCGTTTGAACTCGATCGAGCGGAACCGTTCGCACCCCACCCAAAATTCACGTAGAACACACCGTCGGTGTAGTCGAGGCCGCGGCCCGAGTACGGCGTGTGATCACATTCGACGTAATTCGGGTCACCATTCACCCAGCAGCGTGCATTGTCGTTTGCCGACTGATCGTGAATCCAAGTGCGACCTTGATCGCAAGAATAGAGTGTGCGCGCCATGTGACCTGACGCCATGAATACAGGCACCATCACGCCAGGCGTGTCAGCTCCGAACGAACTCGCAAGCGTGCGAGTCGAAAACGCAGGCGAGCAGTTTTGATAGAGGAGTAAAACCGGGGCTATCGCCAAAAGAAGAACGAATCGTTTTAGCCCCATGTGACACCGTTCTTAGTGATGAATTCCCAAGGCTCGCCGACGCGACTCAGATCGTATGACGGAATCGAATACCAATTCGGTTGCGGCACTTTCATGACGTGACCGTAGCCTTTTGTCAGAAGCTCCGTGTCTTTGGTGCCGCCGCGCGTGATTTCGTACGCACTGCGCGGAATGTTGAACGCATAGAAGATCGAGGCCCAGAAGCGGTTGGCGATGTCGCCCACGTACAACTGATCGCCGACAACGTCGACTTCGACGGTGCGGTTCAAATTGCGGAGGTCGACAAAATTGCCTGTTGTCAGGCGGCCGCCGGCTTCACCGATCATGAGAGTTGGCGTCGAGTTCATGTGGTGCGCGACTTTATTTTCGTGCGTCCAGTGAAGCAGCGAGTTTCTCAAGATCGAGTGCGAAGGGTCGAATGGGTCCGCTTGGAGTAAGTTGTTCGCGAGACGACCAAACAAGTTGTTGGACTGGTTCTGATAGATCTGAACCATTTCGTTTTGACCCGCGTTCGGATCGCTTGAGCTTGGCAAGTGGCTAATGCCGTGGAAGTCGTAGCCGTTCACGACCGTTTCGCAGTGAATGTTGACGATCCGGGTGATGTCGCATTTAAAAGCCATCGCGACGAGGTCCGCCACCATCGAGACATCTGCGTTCTGCATCGGCACGTTGCCGGTCAGCCCAGAAGGTTCAGTCACGCCGCTAAGATCGGGACCTGGCAACGCGTAATCATCGGCCGCTTGTTGCGCGAGAGAGAAAAGTTTTTCGAGGGAGTCTTTGTCGTCGCGAGACAGCTTCTTCATGAGTTCGCGACCGCTTGGCCAGAACTCGTTGACGAGATTGATGAGCGGGTTCGCACTTGAGCCCGTTGTGACCGAACCGAAGAGGTAGCTGAAGATGCCGGACGTTGTTGCAAGATACTCGCGAGCCGAAACGTGTGAGTCAGACGCGTAGTCATCGCGACCCCACGATGAGCTCGACCAAACGGTCGCGATATTCAAATGGCGTTTGCGGCCACCTAAGCCCAGGCCGTAAATGCCATTTCCATTTGCGTAGCCAAGAACTTGATCGATGGTCGGATATTCGTGAGTGAGAAAGCCCGGCTGATCGAGCATGCCTTGATCCGAGATCCAAGGCCGACCGCTGAGTGACGCGGTAATGCCGCCGAGTGTGACGCCCCGATTATGACCGAAGTAATAAGGCTGATCGACACCCGCGATGAGGTTCGTCGAACCCCAAAGGTTTTGATAGTTCGAATTCAATACGGATGAGAGCGCACCATTCGAAACGAGAGACGAAAGCGGCGCGATCCTACCTGTGTGGCCCGAGTATAGTTGAAATGGTGTTTGCGGAAGATTTGTGCCTAACCAATTCCGATGTTGAAGGCCGCCAAACGCGCTAAACAAACTCACATACCGAAGTGGCGTCGATTGAGCTGCGAGCGCACGTTCAGAAAACGGGGTTAAAAGAGATGACATGAGCGGAATCGAAAGCGTCAGGCCGCCCGCGGATTTCAGAAACATCCGGCGTGAGGCCGAATGAGCTTGAACGGATTTGGGTGCAGACTGTTTCAACTTCATGTTGACCTCAAAGATCCGCCGTTTGGGCGAGAGCAAATTCTTTTGATTGAGCCAGCGACGCCAAAGCTTCGCGGATCGTTTTTGTTTTTAAGCCGGAGATGAGTGTCGCTATGAGTTCACGATCGGGTCCTGACTTCGGCACACGGCCGAAGACAAATCGGAAGTAATACTCTGCAAAGCCTTGGTAGACCGCGCCGCTCTGAAGGATTGCGTTTTGTAGTGAGTCCGCATCAGAGAGTGCGTAGTTCGTTCCGTTTAAGAACACGTTCGTGTTCGCATCGACCGAGTTGGTAGCAACAGGAGTTGTGCCGGTGTCCGAGCGATAACGTCGTTCCGTCGTGACGTAACGGCCGAGACTGTCATAGTTACCGAGAGCAAAGCCTGGCGGATTGATCTGCGTGTGGCATCCCACGCAAGAGCCAATGCCGGTTTTCGCATTCGTTTCAAAACGTGTGCTCGACGTAATTGGGATCGACAGACCGGCTTGTTGTTGGTCTGCGAAGTTTGCCGGCTGACCCAGTTCGCGCGCGAGAAGATTCGTGAGAATGAAGACGCCTCGTTGAATGTGATTGATGTCCCCATTCGGTGACGGCTTCTGTTGTGTGATCAAGGCTCTCGTAAGCAGGCCCTTGTAGTGGCCAGAGGCATTGACGACGGGTGCTGCTGCCGCGTTCGCACGAGGGCTGACACCGTAAATGGAAGCGAGAGTTGAATTCGTCGTGAAGATGAGTGGGCTCTTAAAAACGTCTTCAAGCTTCGCTGGCTGATCCCACGTCAGATACTCAAGAAACTGACGTCCATCGAGAAGGACTGCATCACGGAAGTTGCTGTTGAGAACGCTTGAGTTAATAGGTGCAGCAAAGGCGTCGTAGCCAGCTCCGGAACTGTACCCGTTGATCGGTAAGCGCGATGCGCCTAACCACTGTTGGTAGAACGACCACATCGTGTCTTTCGCTCGCTGCGAATTGAGCAGGCGTTGGATTTCAGCCTGCAGCCCAGCCGGCGTCTTCAGCGCTCCAGAGGCAGCGACGTTCAAACCCTGTACGTCGGGTACACTCTTCCAGAATACGGCTGCAAGGCGTGCTTCAATTTCGTAATCGGTTAAAGCGTAAGCGCCATTCGAAGCACGCGCGCCATCACGCTCGATGTGGAGAAGAAAGCGCGGATGTGCGAGAATTTTCGCGATCAGTGTTTTCCAATCGGGCGCATTCGATTTCAACTCAGCGATCTCAGCCTTCGTCGGAGGTGTTCGGAAGGCGAGGGTCCCAAAGTCCTTCAGGAATGTTTCGACACACGTTTGGCTTGAGACATCCGCCTCGCTCGTCACGCACTGACCGGCGAATCGTTTGAGATGACCAAGGTTGCCGGCGATCTGTTTTCCGACTGCGTAGGCCGTATTGATGTAAGCATCCACTCGCGCTGACGAGAGATTTGTCGAAAGCTGGTCACTGCCAAGCTTCGTCGCGACAGCGTCGCCGGGAAGAGAGTTGAGCGCGCCCTGAATTCCGTTTGAGTAAGTGAAATACTCCCAAGCTTGCGGCGGGTTCGGCTGGCGCGAGAACTGATATTCAAGAACGTCTTGAACCGAGCGACGATACTCAAGGTTTGAGAGCCTGCGAGTTTTGCCGCTACCGAGAGCCGACGACAACGAGGACGCATCTAGGTAGGCGCCATCGAGCATGAAACCAGGTGTACAATTTTGAAACGCGAGCATCGTAACCAATGCGCCCGTAGCTAAACTGAGTGTTCGTTTGAGGTTTTTCACTTAAGGGATTGAGTCCTTTCGGCTTAGAGCTGTATCGGCTCGCCGGTGAGACGCTTGAAGATTCAAACGAAAACGCGTACGCGCAGTTCACACGAGTTCAACGTATAGAGTTGAAATCGCTAACACTTCTGCCCATTTCTCGATCTAAAACGCATAGGTTCCGTTCTGCGCTCGGCATCCGCGCCAAAGTCTTTTAAATGCAGCCAAGCCCACGGGTTTGAAGTTGCCTCGAAGTGTTCAACTAGCTAGACAGAGAAGCTCTATGGAGCTTTCAAACGTGTCTGAAGCTATTGCTGATTATCGTGATGTCCTGCTTCGCCACTTTGAATTGAAGCGGGCCAAACGTGCCTCCTATTCGCTTCGGATGTTCGCTCGCGATTTAGAGCTGACGCCGTCCAATCTTTCGGATGTTTTAAAGGGCCGTTGCGGCATCTCGGCGATCGTTGCCTCGCGGATCGCTCAAATTCTCAAAATGAACACCGAAGAGGCTATCTACTTTGCTGACTTGGTCGAGAGCAAACATGCGAGAAGCCGCGCCGATCGTGAAGCCGCACTCGAGCGCGTCCGCAAACACACTCTCAATCCCTTCAGCCGCAAAGCGAAGCCAGAGACGATTCCTCTTTTTGAGAAATGGTATTACGTCGCGACGCTCGAGTTCCTGACTTTGAAAAACGGCGAGCCTTCGGTCGATGCGATTGCAGACGCTCTCGGCATCTCCACGGACGAGGTCCACGAAGCTCTGTCTCGGCTTCTGGTCTCAGGTGCGATTCGTCGTGAAGGCGAACGCTTCGTGCGGACAGAGAATTATCTCTTCGCCGACAGTCCCGTACCCTCGGCGACGATTCGCAGTTTTCACAAACAGGTTTTGGATCTCGGTAAAGATGCGATCGATCAACAAGCAATCGATCAGCGAAAGTTTTTAAGCACACTCTTCACGTTCGATTCGCGCAGACTCGCAGAAGCGATCGCGTATCTCGAGAACCTCGATCAAGACTTCTTCACGAAGTTCGAGTCGAAAGAGGACTCGGACAGCGTCTACGCATTTTCGCTTCAATTGTTCCGGGTTGATGAAAAACAGAAAGGTCTGACATCATGATGAACCGCAAACTCGCTCCGATGTTTACCGTCCTCCTCTCAGCGATTTCGGTCGTGATCTTGGCCGCGATACCTCAAGCGTCTGCATCGGGCTCAAAAGCGGGTAATGGTGGGCATGGTGTTCGATGTCAGGGTGGTCGTGCGGAGCTTCTCGATCTTTACGAGGCTCGTGAGTTTTACGGCCTGCCTTTTGGATCAAACTGGTTCGCAACCATCGATGACGAAATCTCGCGCATCGAAAGTGAAACGGCGTCGGTGCTCGGGCCCAACGAACCGATGCTGTCGCTGTTTCTCGATGCGAGACTCTTGCTTCAATCGCTTGAGCTCGCTCCGGGTCCGTTAGGCTTCACGCAAGACGGTGGGTTCGTCCTTGGAACGATTCCGCCCGAGTGTGAACTCGTGCAGCTCGCTGTCCGGTCGACATTCGCAAGTCAGAATACGCATGTCACGGTTTTGGCTGATGATTGGAACATGATGCTCTCAACCGAGAGAGCCCTGCTCTTGATTCACGAGGCCGCACACTCGCGCTTTGCGATGGCGAAAGCCTCTGGCCTTCCGTCGACACTTGCGATCCGCCAGTTCGTAGCACTCATAAGTGCGCCAATTGATGTGAAAATAAAAAAGGCGGGTATGATCCGCCGTTTGATTCGTACGCAAGCTCCGCTTTTGCCAAGCGAGATGCAGCCTTGATTTTTCGCGGTCCGCCAAGATGCGGCCGCGATCGAACTCAGTTTTCTTTTACCCGACACGCAAAGCCGATGAGCCCAGCGCCTTCGATGCGAGCTCGCACTTGAAGGTTGCCGTGTTCATCGCGGGCGCTTTGGACTGCGATGACGGTTTTGCCGTTTTCGTCCTGGCCGTTCATTGAAATGGATGTGCCGTCGTTCACGTAATCGGCGATTTGAGCGGCAGGGACTTCGCGGAGTGTGCGTACGAGTTTGAACAACCGGAGCGAGCCTGAGATTTTACCGTCGTCACCTAGCCCTGGGATCTCAAGCGAAAGACCGCCACGAGACGCCGAAACGCAAACATAGCTTTGACCCGGCTCAACCGCCTGTTGAGCAAACGCAGATGCGATTGGCAAGAGTGTCAAGGCCGCTGTGAAGACAGCTGTTTTAGTCAGAGAGAGATGCATAGAGAGCCTCCGAAGCGTGACCGACGGAGACCTCAAGAAGGTCGCCCACAGGCACGAAATCATGAAGCTCTATGAGATGCGCCTCTCAGAGCAAACTCGCAAGAGGCAAGGGGGCATAGCCGCCCCAAACCGGAAAGGATTTCCCGGTTTTGAGAGGGCTTTAGAAGTTAATACCTAAGACGCCTTGAACGAGGTAGGCGTCGCCCGCAAGGACCGCGCCGGTCGCGTTGTCGTTTTCATCGAGAACGACCTTTGACTCATCGGCGAAGCTAACGACTTGGTAAACGCCTTGAAGACCCCAATACATCTTGTTTCGCATCATCGGCACTTCAATCCCTGCACCGATATTGAAACCGAACGCTGAGTCTTTAGCGAAGGCGTCTTGGCCACTAATCGTCGTTGTACGATAGATTTGCGAAAAGCCGCCGACAAGGTAAGGACTCAAAGACGCTAAGCCTCGCGTCACGTTCTGCGTATTGAAGTAATACTTAATGAGGATCGAGATGTCCGAAACGGAAACCGTGCCTTGAACGGCTGACGTGCCCGCAGACGTCGCGGGGATGACAAGCGTGTGGTCGGAGGTGACGTAACCGAGTTGCAGCGCGAAATTCAAATCAAAGAAGAAGGCGAGAAACAAACCGAAGTTGGCGTTACCCGAATAGTATTTGCCGAGATTCGATGTGAAGCCGCGGTAGCCGCCGATAAATCCGAGCGTCAGCAATCGGCCGTTACGAAAGAAGTTCGTGTCTTCTTCTTCGTCCATTGATTGTTCAAATTCAGAATAATCCGCAAACGGATCGTAAGCGTCGTCACCATCGGATTGCGCGAGGAGAAGACCGCCAGGAGGTGCTGCATTTTCTGCGATGAGGCGCGGAGCTTTGTAGAGATCCTCGATTCCTGAGCTCTTTAGGGACGCCGCTTCCGCTGAAGACGCGGACAAGCAAAACGCCGCGGCCATAAAGCCGGCCATCAAGCCGGTTAAGAAACGAACTCTCATTTTTCCCCCAAGGATGCCGTGGTGCTGATCGGAGTTTTAAACTCTAAAAGCAGCGTAACAACCTATTCTTAGACCAGCAACTCTAGGACCAGATGAGGACGCTCTCGTCGGAGCCGCTGCCGGCAAAACGCTCACTCTTCAGACAAGTGTCAAATCCCTAGTCGAAAGACTAGACACCGTGGAAATCGCGGTGTTCAATACGGTCATCTTTCAAGGACATCGATGATCGACTATAAATCTTCCGGAGTGGATGTCGAAGCGGGCGATGCGCTCGTCGAGTGGCTTAAGGAATCGGGTTCCGAAGCCAGCACTCGCGCGCGAGTTCCTCATGCAGACCGATTGGTCTCAGGGATCGGCGGCTTTGCGGCCATGTTCCGAATCGGATTTCCTGAAATGAAAAAGCCGTGTCTCGTCTCCTCGACGGACGGTGTCGGCACGAAAATCAAACTCGCAGCTCAATTCGGAATGTACGAAGGTGTCGGCCAAGATCTTGTCGCCATGTGCGTGAATGATCTCGTTTGCTGCGGAGCTCAGCCGCTCTTCTTCCTCGATTATTACGCGACAGGTAAACTTGATCTCGAAGCGGCAAAAAGCTTCTTAAAAGGTGTTCGCGACGCGTGTCACAAATCTGGCGCGGCGCTCATCGGCGGCGAGACCGCTGAGATGCCTGGCGTCTATCATGGTAACGACTTCGATGCGGCGGGCTTCTCCGTCGGCATCGTCGATGAAGAGAAGGCGCTCGGTCGCCACCGCGTGGCCGTCGGCGATCACGTCATCGGTGTTTCGAGCTCAGGTTTTCACTCGAACGGTTATTCGCTCTTGCGCAAAGTCTTTGAGAACGATCTTGAAGAGTGGCGCGATGTCTTGATGACGCCAACACACCTCTACGCTGATCTCGTTCTTGAACTCGCAAAGGCTGACCGATTGAAGGCGGTTGCGAATATCACAGGCGGCGGGATGGAAAACTTGCCGCGCGTGATGCCAAACGGCACAGTTCTGCCGCTGCTCGATTGGGCGTGGCCAGAGCCGTTCATTGAGGTTCAAGAGCGGTCGAATCTGTCGCGCGAAGAAATGTTGAAAACGCTCAACTGCGGTGTGGGACTTGCTCTCGTTTGTTCGACCGAGCAGGTTGCGGCCATCGAAGCGGCCGTCAAAGCGCACGGCTACACCTCGATGCCGCTCGGTAAGATCGCGGCCGGGCCGAAGCCGGATGCCGAGCCCGAGGTGCGCTACTAATGCGCGTGGGTTGGGCCGTCCTTATCTCAGGTCGCGGGTCCAATCTGTCGAGCTTGCTCGATCATCTCGATGAACTGCCAATCAAACTCGTGCTCAGTTCAAGTGCCGAGGCCGGTGGCCTCTGGCGTGCG
>CAJYOV010000262.1 GCA_913776405.1 Pseudobdellovibrionaceae bacterium | reverse complement strand
TCAGCAAAGCGCTCAGAAGCCAAGACCTGACGCAACTCAAACCAAACAAATCGAGAAAGGCCGCAATTGAAAAACCAAAACGGCTTTTCAATGATCGAAGTCATGATGGTGGTTGCGATCGTCGCTTTTGCGGCAACCATGGCGATCCCGAGTTACAGCGCGATGATTGCGAAGTCTCGACAGTCTGAGGCGCGCTCAGAACTTTCGCAGATGTATGCGAAAGAAATTTCCTACTTCGCTGAATTTGGTCGTTACACGACATGCCTCTGGCAGGCCGGATACAACCCACCCGAAGGTGCGCGTCGGTATTACTCGACGGGCTACTTAAACGCGGGACCCACAGCTGATTTCACGTACGGCGGCGAACCTGAACCGCAGAACAAACCGGTTCCGGACTTTGGCGGTCGGACCTGTGACTGCGGAATCGGTTTTCCTGCATGGGGTGGCCAAGGCGCCGGTGGTCGCAACGATTGCACGTTCATTGCGAACTCCGCGGCAAACCCAGCACTCCTTCACCACGGGGTCACGCGCGTTTTCGACGCCAGTAAAACCGCCTTCAACGCGGGCGCGTGGGGCAGCATCTCGGGCGCGCGTGTTCTCGATGTTTGGCAGATCGACAACAACAAAGTCATCACCAACCTTCAAGGCGGCCTCTAAAATCGCGGCCAGCGGCCCGCAGCCGGCGCTACCGCCTCAAGTAAATCTGGTCGTCTTTGATTTCAAGCCAGTTCTCTGGCGTCTTCGTGCGAATAAAACCGAATTGTTCATAGAGTGTATGCGCATCGTGGGTTGCGAGACAGACGCGACGTAAATTCTGAAGCGATGGGTGCTTCATAATGAAAGCCATCAACTTTTTGGAGAGACCTTCGCCTCGGGCGCTCTCTTCGATGTAGACGTCACAAATCCAAGCGAAAGTCGCATAGTCCGTAACGACACGCGCGTAACCAACCTGCACGAGATTCGACGTCGGTTGCGCAGCCGCAGGGTCCTGCGCCGTTTCGCGTAAACGGTAAACGCCAAAACAAAGAGAGTTCGAAGCCGCTCGCGCGACCTTCTCAAATGGGATACCCAAGCACCAATATGCTTTGCCTGAAAGAAACTCGTGCACGCGAGCGAGCTGAAGCAGCGCTGGATCCGACGAGATCGCGTATCGGCGCGAGTCCCGACCCTCGATCAATTCGTGGAGTGCGCCCGCGCCTGAAAAACCATCAGCACTGTCATCCAAAAGCTTGCTTTCGCCCGTCATGCGTAACTCAACCTCGAGATTTCAATTTTGGATCAAACGCATCGCGGAGACCGTCGCCCAATAAGTTAAAAGCGAGCATCGTCAAAAAGAGAGCAAGGCCCGGGTACAAAATCAAATGTGGGTAACTTTTCGCTTTCCAGCCATCGTTCGCGAGCACACCCCACGAACTAAACGGCGGTTGAAGGCCGAGACCAATGAAGCTCAAGAAACTCTCAAACAGAATATTCGATGGGATTTGGAACGTGAGCATGACAATGATCGGACCCAAAATATTTGGACCGATGTGCCGGCCGACGATTCGCCAAGACGAAGCGCCAAGCGCACGCGCGCCTTCAACATAAAGCATCTCGCGAACCTGCAAGACTTGGCCTCTCACGAGGCGCGCAATCGAGACCCAACCAACGACCGAGAGCGCTAAGAAAATGCCCGTGAGCGCTTTCAGCTCTGGATTCTCAAACACTTCAACCGAGTTGAAGATGACACCGACCATGATCAAAAGTACGAGCGACGGAATCGCGTAAAGAATATCGATAATACGCATGAGAACCGCGTCGACCCAGCCGCCCACCCAACCTGAGACGGCACCGTAAACGCCACCGATCAGAAGCGAGAAGATCGCTGTGAAAATACCTACGGCCATCGACATCCGAGCGCCGTAGATAATGCGCGAGAGCATGTCGCGACCCAAACTGTCGGTACCGAGCAAATTCGTTGAATCTGGCGGCATGAGCGCGCGATCGATATTTTGAGTCTCGAACGAATAAGGCGCGATCCAGGGCGCGAGCACCGCGATCAAACACACGATCGCGATGAACCACATCGACCAGTACGCACCTTTGTTTTTCTTAAGGCGTTTCCACCCGTCAGACCAAAGGCTCTTGCCTTCATTCGCTTGCGGTTTCGTCGCTTTGCTTAAGGTTGAGTTGAGTGAAATCATGACAACTTAATCCTTGGATCGACGACCGTGTAGAGAAGATCGACGATCAGGTTAGCTACGATCAACATCGCAGAGAAAACCAAAGTTAAGCCTAAGATTAACGGATAGTCGCGATTCGTTACCGACTGCACCAGATGTTTTCCCATGCCCGGCACGCCAAAAACAATCTCGACAACGAACGAGCCCGATAAGACACCCGCGATCAACGGGCCAGAAATCGTAAGAACCGGAATCAAAGAATTCTTCAGCACGTGTTTGTAGAGAACGACTTGCGCCGCCACACCTTTTGCGCGCGCTGTACGAACGAAGTCCGCTTGAATCACATCAAGCATGCTCGAACGAGTCATGCGCGCGATAATCGCCGCAGGCCTCAGCCCAAGAGTTACGACGGGAAGAATATAATAGATCGGCGACTCCCAGAGCGCAGGGGGCAACGCGCCCTGGAGGCCCGCGAAAGGAATCCCAAAACTAAAGACCATCACAAGCAGGGGTCCGATGATGAAAGATGGAAGCGCGACACCACTGATCGCAAGTATCATCAACCCGTTATCTAAAAGCGTATTGTGCTTCGATGCTGCAAAAACGCCGAGCGGAATCCCAATCACAAACGCTAGAAGCATCGAGTAAAAGCCAAGCTGAAACGAAACCGGGAGTGTCTCACCGATCATCTTCGAGACCGGGCGCCCTAGGTATTTATATGACTCGCCGAGATCACCCTTTGTGAGCCCGACGAGATAATTTAGGTACTGCTCAGGGAGCGGTTTATCGAGGCCGTACTTCGCTTCGATGTTGGCTTTAATTTCAGGAGGCAGCTGTTTTTCTGCATCGAACGGACCGCCCGGCAAAAACCGCAACATCAAAAACGTGAGCGTCGCGATCACCCAAATGACGAAGCCCGCTTCAAGCAGTCGTTTTGTCACGTAGACAAACATTTCGCCCTTGAACACAGCGTAGACAAAAGCTGCAAGATACCAAGCCGCCGTGAACCACCACAGCGCTGGGTCGATTTCAATTTGTCCGAGGTCGAACGCAACGAGCAGCACCATCAATAAGATGGCGCCGTAGCCAAGAACGCGACCGAGATACGACGAGAGGCGACCGATCACGGGGCGTTCTCACCCTTGAGTTTTACGTTCTTGTACTCGTAACGCCACATCACATTCATCGGGTAGTTTTCTACGCGATCAGACACGAGTAACAGACCCACGCCCGTGTAGAGCGGAACCATCGCAACATCGTCTTCGAGAAGGATCTTCTGAGCTTCCGAGTACAGCTTCGTGCGCTCTGAGTCTGAGGCTGCAGCTGCGGCTTGCACCACGAGATCGTCGAATTTCTTGTTGCCCCACTTCGTGTGGTTGTTATCCGAGTAGCTCGTTACGAGTTCGACGAAGTTGTTCGGATCTGGATAATCGGCAAGCCAGCCGAAGCGGAAGATCTGCGGAGGATCTGTCTTTAACGTCGCAAGGTAAACCTTCCACTCCTCGTTCTTGAGTTCGACGTTCAAGCCTAGGTTTTTCTTAAGCTGAGCTTGAATGTTTTCCGCGACTCGTTGGTGATCTTCGTTCGTATTGAAACGAATTTCGAGCTTCGGAACTTTCGTGCCGTCTTCATAGCCGGCTGCTTTCAAGAACTCTTTTGCCTTCGCAACATCGAACTTCATTCCGCGTTCAGATTCGTACCCAAGCAAGCCAGGAGGAATCAGGCCCTGAAGGGGCTCTTGACCACCTGCGAGCATCTGAACGATTTCGGCGCGATCAATCGCTGAAGCCACTGCTTTGCGGAGGTTCACGTTGTCCATCGGCGGCTTCTTCGTGTTGAAGCCGTAGTAATACGTAAGGAGAGAACCGAATTTGTGGAACTCTTTACGTTGGCTCAGTTTTCTCAGCTCGATCGAAGGAAGCTGGTGAACGCTGTCGAGTTTGCCGGAGTCGAAGAGATTGATCGCCGTCGCCTGCTCCTGAATCATGTAAGCAACCACGTACTTTATCGACGGCTTTGTGCCGTAGTAGTTTTCGTTGCGCTCAAGCACGATCATTTTGTCGTGCTGCCAAACTTTCATATTAAAAGGGCCGAGACCCGCAAGGTGGCCAGCCGCAGTCCACTGATCGCCGTACTATTCAACGATGTCGAGGCGAATCGGATAAGTCGAATGGTGCGCAAGAAGCGAT
>CAJYOV010000261.1 GCA_913776405.1 Pseudobdellovibrionaceae bacterium | reverse complement strand
TCCCAAACGCCGAGATGGAAATCGAAATCTCGGAAGTCACGCTGTAAAAACCGAAAAACCCCCAGAGAGAATCACCCAAGCGAGGAACGTGATTTAAAAGCGGCGCGATCTGTGTTTTCAACTCAGGCGACTGTTCGAGCAGCGCCTGCGAGTCATTACTGCGCGACGCATTTAGGAGACTGTCGAGAAGAATCGAGAGAACGCCGAGAGCACCGCGCGACTCCTTCGGCTGATCTTTTTCGTAAGAGGTCGAATTCAAATCCGAGTAGACGTAGAGCAGCCGTTTCGCGGTGTCTGAAGATTTTTGAGACTCGGCGCTGTCAGTGGGAAGCGTTCGCCACAGAGGTCGTCCGCAGTCTGACTCCATGAGCCCTGTGCGCGACAAGCGTTCGGCCAGCGCAAATGGTTTGTTGTCATAGATTCCGCCATCGACAAAATCAGCTCTTTCGATTTCGTCCGGTCCGCATGTAAACGATTTTGAGGATTCAACCCAGACGTTGCTCGATGAGGCCAAGCAAGAATCGAGTTCCTCTGGCGCGAACGCGAGTGGAAACGAAGCGCTGGCGAAAAGGACTTTCGTGAGTGCTGAGAAGTTTTGGGCGTCATCGCCCGGAGTCAAAGCGAGCAAGAGCGGGCGAGGGAAGAGCGTGGGGTTGACGTAGTTTGTGATGAGCGGTGCGCGGCCTTCACCTCGGCCACGAATGCGAACAGTGAACTTCTCGCTTTGTCGTTGAGAGCCAAGAACTGAGCCGTCCGTCAGCGGCTTCACACGCGTTGCAGAGAGGCCAAGAACCAGATCGCACTGCTCAGGAAGTCCTTTTTGCCAAAGACGTTCCACCTGACTCACGCTCGATTGAAACACGGACTTCGAAAACAGCCCGCGCTTGTCTGTCGCATCGGTGAGAAGACGGGTGCCATCGAATCCAACCCAGGCTCGATAGAACTCACTTTGCGATGGCAGTCGGATTTTGCTTTCGCAGGTGGCCAGGGCCGTAAGAAACGCGTTCAATGCGCCGGCCGAGGTGCCGGTTACGAGTTTCGTCTCGAACTGCTCGGAGTTTGCTTTGAAGACGAGCGCCGAATAGGCGAGTGAGCCGGCTTGATACGCGCCCAGCGAAACACCACCGCTGAGGGTCAGCGCCACCGGTTGTGGTGGTTTGACATCGCATCTCTGCGCGTGTGCCGCGCTTGGTGACCAGCCGCTCACAACCGCAAGTGCCAGGGTAAAATGGGTGAAAAGCTGAGTGATGAAGCGCACCTGTCTTTATCGGCGGCTTCTCGAGAGAACTGTGCCCTGAAGCGGGCGACAAGCTTCGCGATAAAGCAGGTTTGGACCGGACCTTTGGCGGTGCTTCCTAGGCCTGTTTTGGTTGCCAAGGTCGAGGGGGCATCGCTTAATGGTCTAGATGAAAACTCAGAACTTCAAACTTGGTCCGGTTCTCTCGATGACCTGTTCGGTCGCACTCTCCGTACTCGCTTCAGCAAGCCTGATGTCGTGTTCAACGACACGAGCGCTAAAGCCAGTGGACTGCGAAGTTAAGCCTGACGCGTTCGGGGCTTGCGCGGTCGATGCAGGGCTCTCAAAGCAGGAAATCGAAAAGTTTGCCTCTTACTGTGAGAGTCGCAACGTAAAAACCGACCGAGATGCGATCGAACGCGCACGAGTCGCCCGTGAAAAAGAAGTCTGCTCAACGCCGCGTGGAGTTTTCGAACTTCAATTTCGCGCCTCTGCCGGTATCAATGGCCCAGTCACATGCCCAAAGGATCTGACGATAACGAAAGACCAACAGCGCGCTGTCGAAGATGGCAAAGCCGCAGCTTTCGCTTTCGGTAAAAAAGACCCGAACGGCAATGAGCTCGCGCATGCGCAACAGCGTCGATTCAATGCGGATCGCAACGGTTACGATGTCGGTCTCAGCGACCGAACAGTTCTCATCGACACGCGCGAAGACCTTGCCACGAGAGACACCTACCGAAACCAGTTTGAAAAAATCATCGATTCTTATTCAGGCGTTGTTGAGCAAGAACTCGTGACTGAACGTCGCTGCACCGTGAACGGACCCTTTTAATGGAAAAGATCTCGCCTCTTCTCGTTCAAAAACCTTGGGCCGGTGATTTTTTAGGTCGCTTTTATAAATCGAAGTACACCGATATTGGCGAAGCGTGGCTCCTTTCCACGATTCGAGAAGGTGAGTCCGAACTTTCGGGTCGGAAACTTTCTGAAGTCTTGGGCGGCCCTCTTAAATTTGTCGTCAAGATCATCGATGCAAAAGAACCGCTCTCAGTTCAAGTGCATCCGAACGATGAGTGGGCGGCGAAATTAGAAAATTCAAAAGGTAAAACGGAATGCTGGCTGATCCTCGACTCGAAGCCGGGCGCCGGCGTCTACCTGGGCCTCAAAGACGGCGTAAAGCCCGCCGACTTTGAAGCACGTCTAAAGAAAAACGAGTCGGTCGAAACCGATATGAATTTCTTCGAGACGAAGCGTGGCGATTTCATTGTAGTGCCAGCGGGCACGATTCACGCAATCGGTGGCGGCGTAACTCTTCTTGAAGTGCAACAAGCGTCTGGGATTACCTACCGTCTTTGGGACTGGGGCAGGCCAGGTCGCGAACTTCATCACGAAAAGGGTCTGAAGGTCTCGAACTACGAACGTCGATTTGAGATTCGTCGCAGTCTTCTTGGAAATTCGCCCCAAGCGTTGCTCAAGCACGCAGACTTCGAGTGCTACTACAACGAAACGCACGGCGACGGTTGGTTCATCGATTTAAAAACGTTCGACGTCAGTCGCGGACACACGGCACCGGCGAACGATTATATTTTCGTTCGCTAACTTAAAGATCTTAGTTAGATACCGTAATCGATAACAACGCCGTTGGCGAAACGGCGCAAGCCTTGCTCTGTCAGCGTCGCTTGACTCGGCACTTCAACCAAAACGACCGACGACTTCGGTTCGAGTTTCAAGAGGTAATTGCCCTGGACATTGCGAGCGACAAACGCATGCGAGACGGCGTCGTAAAGATCAACCGAGCGGCCGCTCTGGGTTTTGAAAACAACATTTTCTTCACGACTAAACGGATTGTAAACCAGAGACGTCGGATACGCTTTTGCTCTGAAAAAGTCGGTCGCAAGTAAATCTAGCTTCAGGATACCGTCGACGTCCGTGCGTTCGATGAGGGCACCAAAGATACCGACATGCGCGCTTCCATAAACGCTAAATTGCGAAACGGGTGGGTTGTTCGATGTCCAGTGTGGGCCATCCCCTTGGGCAACGGGTGCGCGGGTCGTGCTCTCGTAAGCAGGATGATTCGTTTTTTGAATCAAACCTTCGTAACCAATAACACCTTTCGTAATCTCTGCGAGGTGTGGAAGCGTTTGATGCTCGGCCGGCAAGTACTGCGGATAAAAGAACCGTGCCGCATTCGCTGCGTTCAGCATATATTTGCCGATGGCGTTCGCGAATCGTGTGTCGTAGCGCACGAGTGTCACCAGCGGCCAGGCTTGATCGTAGGTATTCATCAAGAAGCCGTAGCCGCCTTGATCGACCGTGCTGCCGACTGTGCCCGAAATATCGTAACCGTTCCATCGACCAACAAGCGTGCCCCAGCCTTGACGGCAAATAGCGGTGCC
>CAJYOV010000260.1 GCA_913776405.1 Pseudobdellovibrionaceae bacterium | reverse complement strand
AGACAAATCCTTCGGCTACGGCTTTTACGACGGGTGATCCATTTTCACCAAAAATCGCAGACACGACCGTTTGCGAAATCATGCTGTGGCAGAAGCGATTTGCAAGATCCCCTTGCTCGTGCCCCGGCGAGCAAGCACGCATGTTCACGCCATCTCTTGAGGCTAACTGAGCTTGTTGCGCCGTGAAGCCCATGATGCGCGGCTCATCCGGCTTCTCGAGTTTCGGTCCGATCTGATTCGTGTTGTAGGGTTCGCTCGTCGCGTTTTGAAAGACGTAGACGGTTTCGCGTTTTTCTTTGCCGTCTGAATCCGTCGAGATACGCGTGACTTTCATTCGAGGGCGCGTTTCTTCAGGCAGCCGAGGGTCGTTCAAAGTCTTTTTCAGAACCTCGAGTGACTTCACCTGTGGACCGTAGCAATCGGGTACTGAGGTCTTCGATGCAATGGATCTCGAGTCCTGCATTTTCGCTAGATCGAAATCGATATTCATAAGGGCTGCGCCTTCCGCGCGCGCGAGTCCGGAGACGACAAAGATTGAGAACGTGAGAAGGCCTAGGACCTGTTTCATAACGTCTCCAAGGCTGCAAACAAAAGGCCCGGGTATTTGTCGCTAAGAACGAGCGTGTCGAAGGCTAGCGAGACGGTGCTCACACACTCTCGACAGGCGTTCAAAACTTCTGCGTACCATTTTGAGATCGCGCATGATTTGCTTAAGCGCGATCAATATTTTGAATTCGCAGACTGTTGCGACATGGATAAGGTTCTGAGCTTTGGCAAACTTGAAAGATTCGTCGTTCTTCGCTCCTTTGCTGCTTCTTGGTTCGATGACGTCACTGACAGTCGGTGCGTCGATCGCTAAAGGGCTTTTTCCAGTTTTTGGGCCAGAAGGTACAACCTTCTTAAGACTTTGTTTGTCCGCTCTCATCCTGATGCTCGTAGTAAAACCCTGGCGCGTCCGTTTTTCTGCGAAGCAATGGCGTCTGGTCATTGCGTATGGTGTTGGCCTCGGCCTCATGAATTTCTGGTTCTATGAAGCGATAGCCCGAATCCCTATCGGGATCGCCATCGCAATCGAGTTTTTGGGGCCACTCTCGGTCGCCTTTTTCTATTCACGAAGCCGCATCGATTTCGTGTGGGCAACACTCGCTCTGATCGGCATCGTTTTGCTCTTACCAAGAGGGCCGTCGATAGAGACTTCGCTCGACTGGGTAGGCGTCGGCTACGCACTTGCGGCCGCAGCGATGTGGGCCTTTTACATCGTCGTGGGTCAAAAAGCGGGTGCAAACGCGCCAGCGAGTTTGGTGACAGCGTTCGGTGTCTTGTTCGCGTTCCTAACGGTGACACCGTTTGGGGCAGTAGCGGCCAAAAGCATTTTTGAAATGCCTGCGTTCTTGCCATCGGCGATTGCAGTTGGACTGCTTTCGAGTGCGATTCCGTACTCGCTCGAAATGGCGGCGCTCAAGCGGATGGACTCAAAAACCTTCGGCATCTTTTTGAGTCTCGAACCTGCTGTCGGGACGCTAGCGGCTTTTTTGTTTCTACGTGAAACATTGAACATTCCGCAATTGATCGCGATTGCATGCGTGATCATCGCCTCTATCGGAAGCTCGATCACCGCGAGTCGTAAAAAACCAACCGGCTTAGCGAGCTAAGTCAGAAATAGAATTGAAGGCCGATGGTTGGCAAAATGCGCCAAGGTATGGGCGATGTTTTCTGAAGCGGCATGGCTTCGACTTCCGTTTGAAAACGAAGACGTTCGATGATCGTGAATGAGACGCCTAAGCGAGTCGACAGCCCTGTGCAGTCTTTCGTGAGTCTGGACCCTTCTCTACATTCGGAATCACGAGAGGCCTCGCCAAACTTATAGCCGGCCGAAATTGAGAGTCGCGTTTGCAGCAAGCTTGAGTTCAGTTTCGCGGGCTCGAACTCAAGTCCGATCATTGGCGTCGCCACAATGCGACCGCTCCCTGAACCGAGCCACGAACTCGTGTTTTCGAGCGCTAGACCGAGTGTCCAACGGGGCCGGAAAGTTTCGATTCCATCAATGAGTGTTGAAACAGTGCCTTCCGTCTGTGAGCCAAACGAGAGAGCCAAATCGCGATATGTCGGGAGCGGCTCAATCATGTTTAACAAAAGCGGACCCGCCGCGCTCACAACGAAGCCCTCGCTGAACGATTGACGGCCCGCGAGCTCTGAAACCGACTTCATCGCCGCTCTTTTGATGAGCGCCGGCGCTTGTCTAGCGCTCGAACTGTCGAGACCGAGATCGCGATAGGTGTAATTTTGGTCCGCTAGGAAGTTGAGCGCGAATTCAAGATCGGTGCGCTTGGCTCGCAAACGCGCAACCGAAAGCCGCACGAGAGTTGCGAAGTTTTCGTCGCCGACGTCCTTGCACGCGGTGTTCGCCTCGGCCGGTCTCAGATAACTTGCATCGAGGCAGAGCAGTTTCTTGGCGTCGATCGACGAATGAACAAAGTCTGGCAGAGTTAAGTCTAATTTTTG
>CAJYOV010000259.1 GCA_913776405.1 Pseudobdellovibrionaceae bacterium | reverse complement strand
CATCGTCTCAGTGGGCTTGCTGATTGCGTCTGCGACTTTCTGAATGTCTTCTTCCGGTCCGAGATTCAGCGGCAGCGCATCGGCGCCGCGAATACAGCTCGAGAGCGACAGCGCAAAGATCGGCGCTGCCAAAATGAGTGCCTGAATTTTCATACGGAATCCCAGCCCCAGACCCACATATTGATCGGAAGAACGCGGTCGAGAACCTCTGCAGTTTCTTTATCGAAATCGTGAATCTCAGACGGCTTCTGGGGCCCGAAGATCAGACGTACGACGTCACGTTCACTGTCGGTCAAGAACACGCTTGTGCCCGCGCCGATGTAGTACTTCCCGCCAGTGGCGTCGAGAACAAGATCCTGAACGCCGAGGCTGCGCGCATGCCGTTTGATTTTTGAAAAGAGATTCGCGGTGTTCAAGATCTTGATCATGCCCAAGAAGCCTTCATTCACATGAAGGCCGTGCTCTTTGAGAGTTCTCACAAGATTTTGAGAATGGCCTGGGACAATAATCGTGATGTTGCGTTTCTGAGCTTGGCGGATGTGAGCGAACAGCGAAACGAGAGCGGGCACGTTGCCGCCCCATTCGTGAATGTAGCCATCGAGATCGGCACCCTTGCCCTCGATCGCATACGCTTTTAAGGTTCCGGTTGCGTCCCATGCCGTATAAACGCGACTGTTTGGAATCTGGAGATACTTGCGTGTTTCGTCGATCGTCCGAAGCGACGTGACCGTGTGCTGTGAGTAGAGACGGTGAATCGCTTCAGGCGCAATTTTGCCGGAATCCATGAACTTCAGATTCTTCTCGCCACCTGTGATATCGCGATCGAGAAGAACGCTGACTTCGTTGCCAGCGAGCTCGAAGCCCATGCGGCGATAGAAATCGTAAAGGTTTGTCCAGAGGATAGCGAAGTCGCAACCATGAGCTTTTGCGGCATCGAGGCAGCTCTCGATTGTCTTCGTTGAGAGACCCTGATTGCGGTGTTCTGTTGAAGTGACAACGCTTCCGAGGCCCGCGATCTTGAAAAGACCGGCTGGTGTCTTAATGATCATCGGGCGAACGACCGCGTGCGCTAAAACTTCGTCGTTCTCGGTAATGATTCGGATGTTGTTGCGGTTCGCCTCGCTGAACGCGATCGGGTATTCGGACGTGATCGACCATTCGCCTTCAGGGCGAAGATTGGAATCGAGAAACTCGATGACACTTGGAATCTCGGTGTCGAGTGGAGCTCTAGGTCCTTGCATGGTCCTCCTCTTTTTTCGCATCCTGCGAAAACCCCGCGAAAACTCGCGGGCAGCGTGCTTTTTAGCTTTCTTCTAGATTACCAGGTGCGGGCGGGTGCCGAGAGTAGGGCCAGTCTTCAACAGGGCCGAAGTCGAGTGGAGGTTTGCTCTACAGTCTCGGTCGCCGTTGACCGGGGCCGGACCATCAGCGAGAATTCTCGCATGTTCGTAGCTTTCGTCGAGAGTCTCAAATACGTAGGTCACCTTCTCCCAGTCGCGTTCCTGCGTGTTTTCCTGGGATACTATTACTTCAACCAAGCTCTCCTGCAGCTTCACGGCGATTTCCTCACGCATGCTTATCTTGCTGAAGACGTTCGTAGCTTCCTGCCGCGATCGACGGCGCCCGATTGGTATAAACAGTTTCTCGAAGTCATCGTGATTCCAAATTGGCAGATCTTCGCGTGGGCCATCGTCATCATTCATCTGGCCATCGGTGTTTCGTACATCGTTGGCTATCTCGTTCGTCCCATGTCGGTGATCGCTGTCGTTTTGGGTCTCATGCTGATGATGGCAATCGGCACTCAACAACATGAGCTTCAAACAACTTTTGTTCTCGTGATTCATTTCACGCTTGGCTGGTTGGGTGCAGGCCGGTGCTTGGGCCTTGATTATTACTTCTATAAACGTCACCGCGGGATCTGGTGGTGACTTCTTCTGCCGAGTCTGGAACTCCTTCTGGCCGACCGTGGAAGCGACTTGTCGGCTTCGCGATCGCGTTCGCGACGATCTCTTTCGGTACTTGGTATCTCGTCGGTAAACCGACTGCGCCAGTGGACTCTCAGCCTTCGATTCGCGTGATGACTTATTCGAGCTTCATGAACGCGTGGGGTCCGGGGCCTGAAATCGCGAAGCGCTTTAAAGACGAGACGGGGATCGTCGTCGACTTCCATGACGCTGGTGACGCTGGCTTAATTCTTGAGAAAATGAAACTCTTTCCGGTCGACGCGGTCGTTGGGCTCGATGGCCTGCTTCTCGACGATGCAAAGTCAAAACTCGCTTGGCGAGAACTGCCTCTGGTCGAAGATGAAGTCGGCAAAGAGTTTCGCGAGCCTCAGTTTGTCGCGATCGATCATGCTCCGGTGACGTTCATCTACCGCGAAGGTGAAGTGTCGGCACCGCAATCTTTGCAAGACCTCCTGAAGCCCGAATACAAAGGAAAGATCGCTCTCGAAGATCCACGGACGTCGACTCCCGGTTTGCAATTTTTCTTTTGGGTTATGGATTCGATCGGCCGTGAAGATGGTTTCAAATATCTCGAGCTTCTGAAATCAAACTTGCATTCTGTTTCGCCTAGCTGGTCTTCAGCTTACGGTTCATTCACGAAAAACCAATCGTCTCTCGTTCTCTCGTACCAAACGTCGCCGCTCTATCACGCGATCGAAGAGAAGAAGACTCAGTATCGTGCGGCCGCGTTTCCCGATGGTCATCCCGAACAAGTCGAGTATGCCGGTATACCTGCGGCCTGCTCCAAGTGTGCAGAAGGCGAGAAGTTCATTCGTTTCCTTCAGACTAAAGAGATTCAGTCTTTGATCATGAAGAAGAACTACATGCTTCCGGTTGATGACGCCGCGAAAATCGGAACACCGTTCGCAGAACTTCCGAAAATGAAATCAATTTCGATCCGCTCTCGAGCCGAGCTTCTAAAAGATCGCGTAGCCCTCTTCGAGCGTTGGCGCGCTTTAGGTCTTTGAGATGGAAGCCGCCTCATTGCCGCGTTCCAGGGGGCAAAAAGCTGTAGCGGCGCTCTTAGGCTTAATCTTCCTGTCGCCGCTGATCTTTCTCTTATCTTCTGGGGTCTTGCCGTCGAACCCATTCACCGCGAGTAATCTTGAAGTCTTTGGTTTCACACTCCTTCAAGCTGCGATGAGTTCGTTACTTGCTTTGATTTTGGGTTTGATCGGCGCGTATGGACTTTCAGCCGCAGAACTTCACTTCGGTCGCTTAAACGGAAAATTGCTTGGTGCTTTTTCGCTTCTGCCAAACGTGGCGCCGGTCCTTTTGTTTTTGCTTGCAGTGATGAAGTATCTACCGACGGCTCGCGGTTTAGCCGGTATCGTCGTGGTTCACGCGCTCTTGAATATAGGGCTCGTAAGCGCTTCTGTGCTTCGGTTGTTTCGCGAAAAGGTTTCGAATCTAGCAGATCTCGCCTGGATCGAGGGCACCTCGCGGATTCGATTCTTTACGAACGTGGTTTTGCCAACTCTTCGTGTCGACCTTCGAGTTCTGTTTCTGTTTGTGTTCGCACTTTGCTTTTCATCGTTAGCCGTTCCACTCGTTATCGGCGGCAGTCGAGCGACTACAACTGAAGTTTTAATTTGGCAAAACATTCGGATCGAAGGCAATTTCTCGGCGGGTATGGGTCTCGCGCTTTTGCAGCTGGCATCAATTTTAGCACTGACTCTTTTGTTGAGACGAAACCCGAACGAATCGCGAATCGCTTCTGAAAAAGTGCCGCAACCTCTTCTCTCGAATCGTTTGGGTCTGCCGGTCGTTCTTTTTCCAGCCGTGCTCTTGATCTTGTCGATGTTCGATGGCGTTGTCTCAGGTGCTCATCAATTTTTCGCGCAAGATTACTTGGCCGGGGAGTTCGTTCGAAACTTTTTCGGCTCCTTCATTGTTGCACTTGCCTCTGGCTTGCTCGTAGCGGCGTTGCTCTTAAAGATCGCTTACGTCGATCCTCGCGGTGTGTTTCGACAATTACTTTTGGGTTACGTTGCACCGAGCTCGGTCATAACAGGGTTTTCAATTCTTCTGTTTTGGCGAGCGACTGGAACCGCGACCTACTTCAAAATTGTTTTCGCACTCGTGCTCATTACGGTTCCTGCCTTCTATCGTCTCTATTGGGATGCAGCGCTCGAGAATCTTCGCGGACAAAGGTTGGTCGCGAGAAGCCTAGGTGCATCTATCTGGCTCACGTACCGACAGGTCGTTTTTCCGCAGCTCGCGCGGCCTGCTTGTTTTATCGCAGGCCTTGCTTCGTTATGGGCTTGGGGTGACTTCGCGATGTCGCGTGTGATTGCAGAGCGCGATGTCACTCTCGCCATGACGATACAAAGTTTAATGGGCTCGTACCGATTTGACATGGCCACCTTCTTGGTTTGGATTCTTCTCTTCGGTGGCGTCGCAACGTTTTTTATTTTCGAGGGAGTCGGGCGTGTCTACAGTCAAAAACCTCCGCGCTGATTACGGCGATTTCAAAATCGATATTCCTGAATGGTCGATTCTCGATGAAGGTGTCACCGCACTCTGGGGGCCATCGGGTGCCGGCAAAACATCTGTTTTCCGTTTGCTTCTTGGTCTCGATCGCGCCGAGCCCGGATTCTCTTGGGACTTCCGCGGTGAAGATCTAGCACGTCTTTCAACACCTGATCGCCGACTAGGCGTCGTCTTTCAGACACTCGAGCTCTTTCCGCACATGACCGCGCGGGGGAACATTCTTTTCGCCTCTGATTCGCGCCGCATCCCTCGCGCCGAAGCAGAAACACACTTACGCTCACTCGCCGAAACTCTCGGACTCACACCGCTTCTCGATCGCCGCGCCTCTGTTCTCTCAGGCGGCGAACGTCAACGTGTCGCTCTTGCACGCTCACTCATCGGAAAACCGCGCATCCTCTTCCTCGACGAACCCTTCTCCGCCCTCGACGCCGACCTCCGCTCCGACGCCCGCCGCCTCGTCGCCCAAGCCATCGCCACTGAAAAAATCCCCACCGTCCTCATCACCCACGACCGCGAAGACCTCACGGTGCTCGCCTCCAAAACCACCGAAATCTCTCACGGCCGTCTGGTGAGCGGAGTTTGAAATGGATTCTATCAATCTTGGTGTTCAGGGATCGACAAGTTGAGTAAAGCCTACGAGCTTAATTTAGCTCCGTAATTCCAACCAACAGATAGCCTAGATCCAACCAATCGCATTTAAAGCAACATCTCAAAATCAGACTGTCTAAGCGGCCGACACCTCAGAAGAGTTTTCCGGGTGTCTGGCTTTTGAGCTCACTTATCTTTGCGTTCTGTTAAAGTTTGCAACCCGCTTCGTTTCCCATGGCACCTCAGGTTTGCCTGCGGACAGCGAAAGTAATGATTTACGTTGTCGGCAAGAGGGCGTCGGGATGAAGAACATCCATCAGTTCAATTGTCATCTACGAAGCGCAGATTTTGTTCGCCAACTGGACAAGCAGGTAGTTGAAGAGCTTCGGAACTTTCAGCAGAAAAACCCTTTACGCACTTTTGCCTCTCTAGCGACGAACTGGCTGTTAATCGCTGTCTCAGTAACTCTCGTTTTTAAAACGTCGCTCTACTTCCTACCATTTGGCCTGTTGGTTATTGGATCACGGCAGCGAGCGTTCTCCAATCTTGTCCATGATGCTTCTCATTTCAATCTATTGAAGAGTCGCACCTGGAACGATTTCCTAATCAATCTTCTAGCAGCGTACCCGATGTTCGAGACCGTCCGGATTTATCGGGTCTCGCATGAAAATCACCACAAGTATCTGGGTGACAGTGACCGTGATCCAGACTTGAAAGCACACGCTTCGTACAACTTTGATGACTTCAAAAACACAGCGAATTCGCTTCAAGTTTTCTACAGGGTCGCAGCAAGCTCGAGAGCGCTCGTTGACTCAACAATTGGCTCACTTTATCGATTAACGAATGTCGAACAATTAGGTGTCTTTGTTTGGTGGCTTATTTGCGCAGGCCTGCTGATCTCCATAACTCCGAAACTGTTCGCGGTTACTTTGACTCTCTGGTTTGTTGCGCGCGCAACTTCGTACCACGTGATTCGACTTTTCGCCGAACTTCTCGACCACTCGGCTTTGCGGCCGGGGTCCGTGCTGTCTTACACACGCACAATTGCAGGTGGCGCGAAACCTCTAGCGTGGCTAGTGCATCCTCACCGTGATAATTACCATTTAGTGCATCACCTGTTCCCTCGCATTCCTCACTATAATTTAGAGAATGCGCACAGGAGCCTATTGCGTAACGCAGCTTATCGCAGCGCTCATCATTGCGACGGATATTTTATCGGTCGTAAAACAGCAATCAAATCTTGGACAAGTTTGGGCGGCACACTTTGAGCGTTAATCAGATTATCAGAACTTTGAGTTTGTTTACGTTGCTGACTTTGATCCCTGGGGCTGGCGAGGCGTCGTCACGTATTCTTCATGTGCTCGAAGTCGTCCCGAATGACGACGGAGATTACAC
>CAJYOV010000258.1 GCA_913776405.1 Pseudobdellovibrionaceae bacterium | reverse complement strand
CTTCAAGAAGACGAACTTGACCTGAATCTTCACTTGCCTGCGCGAGGACTTACGAAATGAATCGTGAACGTCGGATTGAGCTTCACGGGCAAGCCAAAGAACAGATGAAAAAGGGCGAGTATCGACTTGCAGCCGAAACGTTGTCGAAAGCGCGATCCGCTTTTGGTGAGAATCTTTTGCTTTTGATCGATCTCACTGTCTGTGAATACATGTTGGGACGCCTCTTCCGGTGGAGAGAGCTACTGAAAGAAATCGAAGACGTAGTCGAGGAGACACGAGAGCTCTTAACGCCTCAAACGCTTTACAACGCACATTTGTTCCTAGGCAAATTCCTCGAAGAGCAGGGCCAATTCAAAAATGCGCTTCGTTCTTATGAGTCAGTCGTGGAAGGTGAGGAATTCTCGGATCGACAGAAAATCATGTGTCTAGCCGGGCTCGTGCGAGTCGCGATCTTCCTTGGACTCGAACAAGAGGCCGAGTCGAGCTACATCGATCTCAGCACGAGAGTTCGCGCATTCGAGGCCGAAAATCAGAGAATTGAAGTTTTGCACTCACTCATGTGGGGCGAATTTGCCTTCGTCGGTCTGGAAGCTTCGATCGCACGTTATCTTCGCGCGCGTGAGCACGTTGATTATGCCTGTGATCTTTCGCTTCTTTATTTCGATCTCGCCGAACTCGTCTTCATTCGTCAGCCAGTAAATCGATCGCGGTTCAAAGATCTTGTGCTCAATCCGCCGGAACCGATTAACGCCTTCGAGGTAGCCCTCTCAAAATTGCTCGAAGTTGGAACTCTCACTTACCGAGAGGCTTTTGCAAAAGCGGATGAGATGTCGGTTACGACGCAAGTCAGACTCGGCTTTCTTGTCAGTCGATTTGGCACTGAGGCTGTAGACCGACTTCGGGCAACGCGTTTGATCTCAACGCTTCTGAAATCCTTCGATCCTTTTTCAGCGCGTGCGCTCGCGTCGAAATTCGGGCTGACTCTTCCAAGTGAAACCGTCACCGAAATTCGTGTCGGCGCTGCGAGCGTGAATGTGGGCGACGAACAACTCAATTGGCGTCGCCGAACGACAGCCTTGTCGCTCCTAAGTGTGCTGGCAGACCAGCGGTCTTTAGAAGTCGAAAGCGCTGTGAAGCAGGTGTGGAATGCGGACTACAACGCTAGTTACGGCGAACGACTGAGAATTCTCGTCCGAAGAATTAACGAAGACCTTCAAGCGATTGCGCTCAAGCCCGAAATTCTCGTTTTGAATTCCGGGCGTATCGCTGTCGCAGAGGGAATTAGTTTGAACCGCGCATGAGACGCTGAAGTTCAGCTCGGCCTTTAGGATTCCGGTTGCCGGCTTCGTAACCCTTCAGCGCTATTTCTTTACGAGTCGTGCGCAGAACGTGGTTCGTGCCCCAAACGCGGTTCGCGATTTCGGATGCAGATTCAGGCGAGCAGCCCGCGTATCCGAGTAACATCGCGAAAACGGATGGGCCGCGATGTCTCATGCCGTCACATCCCATCGCGATGAACTTGTGCTCGCGTGCGCAGCTCAAGAAGCTTGTCGGAGTTTGATCGATCAACGGTGTTGCGAGTTGATCGTACTTCTCCGCGATCGATTTGCCTCTCAAGACGGGCGATGGGAGGTAGACGTGGTTGAACGCAGCTGCGGCAGCCTCGTTACCGTCATTGAAGTAAAAAACGCAGGACTTTTCTTCGGCGCGGTAAGAGCCGTATTGCTGCGCCAGGCTTGCCACATATCTCTCATCTGAATCTCCTACGCCTAGGCCAGCGAGGGTCAGGCGACCTACTTGGAAAACGTGAACTCGGTCGAGGTAAGGAATGTTGTTACCACGTTCTAGTTCGACAAACCGATCGGGCGAGCAGAACTCGGGTTCGGCGTGAGCCATCGACCCAGTCATTAGGATCAAACCCAGCGCAGCGAGAATTGGCACATGTACGGAAAGAATCTTCATACTAGCTCCTTTGTTAAGAGCTCGGACTGTATGAAAGGCGTTTAACCGTTTCCCCGTACATTTCCGTACATCTGGTTGCGTGGACTTCGATTTGCAATTGTTACTGCCATCTCTATGCGAGCCTTCATCTCGGCCCTGGCGGCACTCATTTTACTTCTGTCTGGACTTGAGCCAGCGCTGGCTTCGGGCCAGGTGGCGCAGGCGCGTCCTGCGGCGAAGGTTTATCCGTCGCCGACGGGCAATGCGTTTTTGTTTGAAGGTGGACCGAAGCAGGTGTTTGCACCGTGGCGGTTAGCGCCGAGCGAGCAGTGGAATGAAATGTACTGGTACGGGGCTCTTCGGAAGTCTGCGAACCAAGGGTTTAAGCTTCTCTCGAATGAGTTCGGTCATGAGGCGCCTTCCGAACTTCGAATCATGATCAAAGATCGCAAGATGCTGACGGCGGATTCTGCGAAATACGTCGAGGCGCTGGAGAAGGAGAAGGGCAACCTGATGGCCCTCTACGATCTCTCGAATCGTGAGTACAATCATTTGGCCGTGATCGCGTTCGGAATTTTAGGTCGTGAGACCGAATTCGGAACGAACTTCATGTACTACGTGAAGGAGCGCTTGCAGCTTGGCGTGACGCTCAAGAAGGCTTTCGATGACTGGACGCTCAAGCCTGAGAAAAACAGTCGCGGCCTCACGCAGATCAAAACGATCCCGGAAGGGATCGAGATCATGTACTGTCTCAAGGGCCCTCGCGATCTGCGAAACCCGAAGGTCGCGGCCGTTGCGACGATGGGCTTTTTGGCTGAAAGCCTTCAGTATATGAAGCATCGCACGCGAGCTCAGAACCTTTGGTATGTGAACGATTCGAACATCTTCGATCACACGCTTTACGTCTATTTCGGAAGCCTTCGTCAGCTGACGAACCCGCGCTACGATGCGCTGGGACGTCAGGTGAACGAAGTCGCTACACCCGAGCACAATCTTTATCTCCTCCGAGTCAAAGAGATCTTGAAAGGTCTCGTTGTTCTCGAATCGGGTCGTGCGCCTGCGATTACCGGTCAGAATATCGCTTGCCGCCTTCGGGATTCGTAACCCAGACTAAGAGTATGCAGGAAAAAGACGCACTCACGGCTTTATCGCCGGGAGTTCAGTTATGGATGATTCCGCCTTTGGCTCACTCCGAGTGGTCGAAGCGGATCGACTGGTATTTGGGCTTCCAGATTCGGCGTGCGGCACCCCATCGCCCCGCGAATTTTTCGCCTGACCTTCACGCTCTCGTCGAAACACTCGAAGTTGACGTCCCGATGATGCGTTTGTCACCGGAAGCTCCGTTGATGATTGCTAGTGAGACACTTCTACCAAATCATCAGACAGTTGTGGTGCCTCTGGCCTCTGAAGACGACTCTCAGTTTTCACAATGGGCCATCATGTGTCATCGTATCTGGACGGGTCTTGGAAAGCCCGGCGTTCGCATCTTCTTACCGAGCAAGATGTCGCGAGCGCAGTTTCTCGCCAAGTGGCCTCAAAAAGAGGCCGCGAGTGATCTTGAAATCGTCGTTTCTTAAAGGGGACCTCAGATGGATTTGAGCCTTTGGAATATCCCTCATCTCTCAAAGTTGCGCGCGCGAACGCGTGATCTTCGCGATTTCCTCGGCGATGTGCTTGAAGGCGAGCGCGAACTCCTAGACTCGTCTCCATCCGAATCTGCTTCGGGTTCTCAATCCCTGGTTGAGGCGTTTGAAGTTTCAAGCGACTGGGATGAGCTGGATCGTCAGCTTGCGATCTTGAAGCCGGGCACTCCGCCAGAAAAAATTCTCGCTGAGTTTGCGCCGTACTTCGAGGGGGCCCTGTGTTTGAAAACTGAGCGCGGGCAGAACGAAGCGCGCCTCGTGGGTGTCACTCTTTTCGGTCGCACGTTTCAACCTCCGCAATCGGGCGGCGGTGTGGTCGATCTCGGTTTAAGCGGACTGCGTTCAGGCTTCGTTGTTGCGGGTCGCATTCTTCCCGTTTTGAAAGCGCTGAAGATCGAAAACATCGAAGATCTGCATGACTGTAGCGCGTTTGCATTTGTGCCAACAGACGGCGTGATTTTCGTTCTCTTCTGCGATCGGCCGCATCCTTGGCAAGTCTTCGCAATCGAAAATGCGTATCTTTCGGCGCGCGATGCCTGCAATCGGCGACCGCCGCAAAAAGTTTCGGGCCGTGGGTTTTTCAGATGACCGACGGAAGCGAGCCGATCACGGCAGCCACGCGCGATCGCGGCACGATCTATCTTCTCTCCGACGGTACGGGTGAAACAGCGGCGACCATGACTCGCGCCGCTCTCGTTCAATACGATCAGATCGACATCAACCTTGTGCGGTATAAGAATGTGCGCACGGAAGCTCAAGTCGAAGGCGCTATCAACGAAGCGTTTGCGCAGGGCGGAATCATCGTTCACACGGTAGTGAGCCCCTCGATGCGCGCAAAAATCATGGAGCTCGCGACCTCTAAGGGCCTTTTGTCGGTCGATTTGTTAGGTCCGCTGTTAAACGCACTCGACCGTTACTTTGGTGTTCATTCGGACGGCCAAGCGGGTTTGCTGCGTACGGTAGATGACCGTTACTTCAAACGCATCGAGGCGATCGAATACACAGTCAAACACGATGACGGAAAAACGCTTCATGATCTCGATCAAGCGGATATCATCCTCGTCGGAATCTCGCGCACCTCGAAGACGCCGCTTTCGATTTTCTTGAGCCACAAAGGCTGGAAGGTCGCAAACATTCCACTCGTGATGGAATCGCCGCTTCCGGAAGAGCTTTTCAAAGTCGATCAACGAAAAGTTGTCGGTCTGATCATTGATGCTGACTCGTTGTCGCGAATCCGTCGCAATCGTCTCGAAAAATTCGGTACGGATCCTGGCGGCGAGTATGCTAGCTCAAGCTACATCTTAAAAGAGATCGAGTTTGCGCAAGATCTGTATCGCAAAAATAAGCGCTGGCCCGTGTTCAACGTAACGGAACGCGCGCTCGAAGAAACAGCAGCTGAAATCACGCGCATTGTTTCTTCTCGCATGGGCCTTCCAGACAAATATTTGTTTTAAATCCTTCGACATTTCCTCGCAAGCTTGCGTCCTTCAGGATCGACTGATTAGGTGGGCGCATGATCCGCATTCTAATTTGCCTCTCGCTGACTCTTTTTACCATTGGCTTTGCTTTT
>CAJYOV010000257.1 GCA_913776405.1 Pseudobdellovibrionaceae bacterium | reverse complement strand
TGCGAGTGTGATCTCTTTTTCTTGATTACGCTTCTGCGCGGTCTCGAGATCCGAAATCAGAGTCGCGAGCTGCTCTTCAAGTTTCTTGAGTGACGCTTGGCCGAGAGCGAGCTTACCTGACCACTCGTCTTTTTGGAGCGAGAGTTCTTTGATTTCACGGCGGCGCTTGAGCATGCCGGAGTCAGCCGACTCAGCTGTACCACCCGTGATCACACCGTCTGACGAAAGCAAATCGCCCTCTGGTGTAACGAATGTGTACTGCGGGAAGTTTTGGTGAAGCTCAACTGCTTGATCGAGATTCTCGACGACCGCAACGTTGTTCAACAGACGACCGACGACATCGCCGAAACGCTCTGGCACACGAACGACGTCTTTCAAGAACGCCTTCACGAGTGACGGATTGATTTCTGGCGTTGTCGTTTCAACCGTTTGAAGACCGTCAGCGATAAAGCTTGAACGACCCGACTTGTTCTCTTTCAAGAAGCTAACGGCGTTCTTCGCTGAATCTGGATTGTCGGAAAGGAGCATTTGGAGACGCGGACCGAGCGCCGCTTCCATCGCGAGTTCATACTCAGCAGGTACTTCCACGACTTCCGCAACTGGGTGGAAGTGCGCCGCTTCTGCGCGTTGGCTCTCAGGCAACGTTTCAAGTTTCTGGCGCTGCCAGAACATGACGGATTTCACACCCGCCTCGAAGCCCTCGAAGTTGTTCGCGAGATTTTCCAAACCGTAGAGACGGCTTGTGACTTCGTTCAAATGATCTTTGAACATCTCAACTTCAGTGCGGCGCTCAGAGATCTGCGATGAAAGTGCTGCTTTATTCGCTGCGAACGATTCCACGTCACGCGCGAGATCAAGCTGCTCTTGGCGCTCTTTTTCGAGTTCGTTGTAGACCTTCTTGCGACGGCCCTCAAAGTCCATGCGCTTTTCAAGAAGCTCTTCGAGTATTGCTTGAGCTTCGCCTTCACGATCTTCGATGCCCTGAATCGCTTCACCGAGCGATGTGATACGCGCAGCGAGCGATGACTCACCTTGCGACACTGTAAGGAGCTCGCGGCGGTTTGCCGTGAGTTCTTCGTCGATTTCAGAAATACGCGAAGACGAGTTGTCGAAGATTTCTTTTTTCGCTTCAAACTCCGCGCGAAGAGCAACCGCTTCTTCACGGATAGTCGAAAGCGACTCGCGAACTTTCTCGAGATCCGCTTCCAAGATATCGCGGCGAGTTTGGTTCTCGCTCAACATCGAGCCCGTCATCTCTTTATTGCGGCGAGCTTGTTCGATCTCGAAGCGGAATTCTTGGATCTCAGATTCCGCTTTTGTAACGAGATCACGGAAGGTCATCGCTTGAATCTGACGATCCTGAACCATCGCTTCTTTTTCAGCGGATTCAGCGCGTAAGCTTTCAAGCTCAGCTTCCTGGCCCGTCAATGAGCTTTGTGCTTCGAGTTCTTGAGCTTCTGCTTCTGCAAAGTCAGTCGAAGCTTGCTCGCTCGACGCACGGAGATCGAGCCACTGGCGCGACGACAACCAAAGATCGAGATCTTCGATTTCGCGCTTCAAGTTACGGTAGCGTTCCGCACGCTGCGCTTGGCGTTGAAGGGAGTCGATCTGACGCTTCAATTCCGTCACGATATCAGCGAGGCGAACGAGGTTTTGTTCAGTCGAAACGAGTTTGCGTTGTGATTCGCGCTTACGCGCTTTGAACTTCGTGATACCCGCGGCTTCTTCGATGAGAGAGCGGCGGTCTTCCGGTTTTGCCGTGATCATCTGACCGATCGCGTTCTGCTGGATGATCGAGAACCCTTTTGCGCCTGCGCCCGTGTCCATGAAGATCTCTTGGATATCGCGAAGACGAGCAGGCTCTTTGTTGACGAAGTACTCAGATTCGCCCGAGCGGTGGAGACGACGAGTCACCATGATCTCAGACATTTTAAGATATTGAACTGGGAATGGACCGCCGTCGTTTTCGAGAGTCAGCGACACTTCGCACATACCGAGTGGCGCGTAGCCTTCAGCGCCGGCGAAGATCACGTCTTCCATGCTTGAGCCGCGAAGGTGCTTCGCGGACATTTCACCCATGACCCAAACGAGCGCGTCGACGATGTTCGACTTGCCGCAACCGTTAGGTCCAACGACGCCGGTAATGCCGGCGTCGAACTGGATAACCGTACGATCTTTGAATGACTTGAAGCCGATGATCTCAAGTTTTTTAATGCGCACTGGCGGCCCTCACACTTTGGTCTAGTCTAGGCCTCAGCTTTACGTCGCCGACACGTTTGGTCAATGACGTTCTTTTCCGTTTGGTCACATCTGATCATCGCAATGCAGCAACTGCCCTCTCGTTCGGCAACTTGGATTAATTCTGCCTATGGAAGAAGCTCTCGGATGCGGCGCGTTCTGCCGAAAAGAAAGGCGGATGAAGAACTTCGAAACGCTCGCGAAACGAATAGCAAAATGGGGCGCGGCGCTTGCGACCCTTTTCGCGATCCTCTTGAGCGTCGGATATTGGGCCGCAGCCCG
>CAJYOV010000256.1 GCA_913776405.1 Pseudobdellovibrionaceae bacterium | reverse complement strand
CTTCGTTCGTTGAACGTGAAAGTTGCGCTTGGCGCGACGTCATCTTAACCGAAGACGACGCGAGCGTTGGCGTTGGCGAACCGCCAGTAGGTGTAGCCGCGTTCGGTATCGAAACGAAGAGCCCAATTCCGTTCTGACCTTTTCCTCCAGAGAAGACGCCGGCAACGCCGTTAAGCCCGAGGCTCTGAGCAAGATTTAAAAAGAGACTATAGCCGGACACGTAGCTACCGAGAGCATCGAACTGAGAGATCACAATCGCAAAGCCGATGAACGGTTGCGAGCCGCCGCCGAGGTACAAGCGAGAAGAGCTGCTTAAGTTGATCGTCGCGACTCCGCCGGTTGTGGTAAGTGGAATCGAGTTTCCATTTGGAAGTTTGCCTGAAGCTTGGATGTCGCCAGCCAAAATCTTCGAGGCATTCGCTTCAAGTGTCACGGTGTTGAATCCGCTGGTGGAACGAGAGAGCGAGACTGAGCCGATCTGTTCGTTAGAATTTTTCGGATTCAAGACGGGCAGCGACAGTGCGGGAAACTGCAGACTTCCTAAGTTGAGATTTGTTTCGAGTGAAACGAGTGTGTCGTTATTCGCGTCGACTTCAGATTCGACTTTCAGACTTTGCGGCTTTCAATGCGCTTACGTGATCGAAACTGGCGACAAATTTAAAAGTTCAGCGCGAGTCACGCAAGGCGCCGATAAGTGGCTCGACGTCAAAAAATATAAATCGACGGTCGATTGCGTTCGCGATTTGAAATCGCTCGGCTACCAAGTTCTTGCGACTCATCTCGATGCGAATGCAAAACCCATCGGCGAAGTCGATGTCACAAAGCCCACGGCTATCGTCTACGGCAATGAACGAGATGGAATTTCAAAAGAGATGATTGAGCTCTGTGATCAGACCGTGATCATTCCGATGCAAGGCTTTGTTCAGAGTTTCAATATTTCGGTCGCGGCCGCAATTTCGCTGTATCACATCACGCGCGAGCGCGAACTAAAGCTCGGTCTTCAAGGCGATTTGTCAGAAGAAGAAAAAGCCGTTCTCGCAGCAGAGTTTAGCCTGCGATCGTCTAAAAATCCTGAGCGGCTGATCGAAGAGATTCTTTCGAGACCCTAGGTGTCTGCGTCGGTGCCGACGTTTTCGCTGGCGCCGATGCCGGAAGGCGCACCGGGTTCGCTTGAGTGAGAATCGGATCGACTGCATCCGGAAGTGGCGCCCCCGTGCTTGTCGCTTCGAGGCGCGCCATCTCGACATCTAAATTTGCGCGTCGCGAGCGAAGGTCTTCGATCTGAGCGCGAAGGGCTGTGCCTGAATTCGACTTCGACAAGAGGCTAACTAAGTTCTCGATACGCGACTCAAGCTCATGGTCTTCCGTTTCGAGCTCGTGAAGTCGCTGACCGACTTTGTATTGCGCAAGAAACGCGACTTCGAGATAACTCGGGCAAACGCCTTCGTAATTGCTGCCGGCGTGGCCGACGGCCAAGCCTTGTTGGGGCGAACAGTAGTCGATGAGGCCAGCATCGCGACCATTTTCATAAAGCTCTAAGTCGACCGGATGCGAACTCGCTTCGCATTGAAGCTTGTGTTCCGCCAAACCTTTTTGAAGCGCGATGCCCGCAACGCCGTCGGTGCGACCCATTTCCCACCAGTCAACGCCGGCGCAGCGAGTTTCTTTCGCCTTCGGTGCAGACGTGCAGGCCGCAAGGGAAGCGACCGCGACCAAAATGAGAGTGACAGCGGAGAGTCGAGACATGTTCATCCAGTGTTAGAAGCTCAGGGTGACTTGAGGCTACTCATTTCTCAAGGCGAGGAATTTGTGACAGGTGGTACCAAAGGCTCGATGGGAACGGATTTCGCGGTGTTAGGCTCAAAGATTTGGTCCTTAGGCACGCGTGTCGTTTCTGCATCAGGCGAAGGTCCGGGGATTGCGAAGAGATTTAAGTTCGGGCACTTTGATCACCATGATCGTGACTAAAACACCCCTGCGTATCAGCTTCCTCGGTGGAGGCACGGACCTTCCTGAATTCTACCTCGAGGAAGAAGGCGCCGTTTTGTCGAGCACGATCGATAAAGCCGTCTACGTTACCGTACACGATCGCTTTGAGCCCGATTATCGCCTCTCCTACACTCAAACCGAGATTTGCGGGTCCGTCGATGAGATGAATCACGGCATCTTTCGGTCGGTCTTGAAGCGCCACGCGCCCGATTTGAAAGAGGGCCGGGGCCTTGACCTGTTCTCGGTTGCCGATGTGCCGCACGGAACGGGCCTCGGTGGCTCGTCGAGCTTCACGGTGGGCCTCATCCATGCCTTACGCGCTCATCTCGAAGACGGCGGTCAGAAACGCAGCTTCACGCCCGAGGAATTAGCTGACGAAGCTTGCCGCACCGAAATCGAAGAGCTTCGAGAGCCGATCGGCAAGCAGGATCAGTACGTGGCTGCGTTTGGCGGCATGCTTTTCATCCGGTTCCAGCCTTCAGGTCAAATTCAAGTCGAGCGCTTGAATGTTGCGGGCAGCATGAAAGAGAAACTCGAGAAATCAGTCATGCTCTTTTACACGGGCATTTCGCGTTCGGCGTCGGGTGTCTTGCGCGAGCAACGAGATCGTATTAAGACCATTCGCCCAGAGCTTCGTGAAATGAAGGCCCTCGCAGAGAAATTGAAGGTCACCCTGGAAACGGGGTCGTCGGTTTCAAAAGTCGGTCACTTGCTTCACGAAGGTTGGAAATTGAAACGTGGTTGGGCCTCCGGCATCTCATCGGGCCAAGTGGATCAATGGTATGAGCGCGCGCTCATGGCCGGCGCTTCAGGTGGCAAGATTGTAGGTGCAGGCGGTGGCGGATTCCTGATGGTGATCGCCGAGCCAGATGCGCAGCCGCGAATTCGTGCCGAACTGAAAGAGCTCAAGCAATTGCCGGTCGCCTTTGCAAACGAAGGTAGCCGCATCGTCTTCACAGACTAAAGACAGATTAGAAAAGGTCCTCATGGCGAAATCAAAAAAACCTGCAGTAAAAAATCAAAAGCTTTCGGGCTCAAACGCGATCTCGGCACCAAAATCGGCCCCGAAGTCGGCTACAAAGCCAGCTGCGAAGCGCGCGGCAAAGGCTTCATCGAAAGACCTCATGGCGCCGCGAGTGCAAGAGCAACAAGATCGCCTCTATGGTGAGATCGCGATCGAAGAAAATCGCCTGGAGCGTTTTCCGAACCGTACGCATGTGCGTCGTTACACGATCGAGTTCACGTGCCCAGAGTTCACCTGCTTGTGCCCACGAAGCGGCTTCCCTGATTTCGCTACGATCCGAATCAAGTACGTGCCGGATCAATACTGCGTTGAGCTGAAATCGTTGAAGCTCTACATCAACGGTTTTAGAAACAAAAAAGTCTTCCACGAAGACGTTACGAACGTGATCATTCAAGACATGATCGATTTGCTCGATCCGCACCAGATCGAAGTCGTAGGCGACTTCACAGTGCGCGGGAACATTCATACCGTCATCACCGCGAAACACGATAAAGAAGCTTAAGAACTGGCCCACCTAGCTGCGCTTGAGTTGGGCCTGTTTCAGTCGAGAGTTGTGATAAACCGCATAGATAGCGAAGTGATCTTCTAATCTTTCGGGGAGTTTGGTCGTGCACCACGCTCGCCTTTAAAGGTCTGGTGAACGCATTTCGGAAAAGCTGCTTTTAAATCTTTAGGAAAGTGCGGGTTCTCGTCGGATTTAAATCTCGCGGTTGGGAGCACTAGCGGTTTCAGCGTCTCAAAGAGCTTCTTTCTTCCGGCAGCTCTTTCGTCTTTTCTCTTCCCATACTTCTTAAGCGCGATCTTCGTGAGATGCCCTTTTGCTGGCATCTTTGAGACCTCAAAGCCTAAAATCCGCCTCGTCTTAGAATCGACTGCAAGGGTGATGGAGAGCGGCTTACACTTTGTGTGTTCAAAAGTTTCTTGATCGTCGAACTGCACTTCGTCGCACGGTGCGTATTTGAGGTTCATCTCTCTTAATTCACACTTTGCCTGAAGGCCCAAGTACTCAAACTTTCTCTTCACCGTCGTTCGACTGATGCGAAGTAAGATCGCTGATCTCCGCAGTGAAACGCCTGAGCAGATGAGCTTTCGCAATCGATCATTCATCTGCCTTTTGTTCTGCCCAAACGCTGGGTGACAAGAGGCGCTTGAGAAATACCTTCGGCAGAGAGAGCATCTGAATCGTTGGATGATCCGTGAGTCGGACTTCCTACGAAAGAAGTTTTGCATGTCGAAGATTCAAATCGATACAGTTCGAGCACTGAAAGACAATTACTGCTACGTGATTCACCGCCCTGGGTCTAGGCAAGCGG
>CAJYOV010000255.1 GCA_913776405.1 Pseudobdellovibrionaceae bacterium | reverse complement strand
CCCCTGAGCGAGGGTTTAGACATGAAGAATGTTGAGCTCACCGCGCGCACCAGGAACGAAGACTTCTTCAATCTCCGCGCCCGCTAGAATTTTGCGCTCAGGTGTTACCAACGTAAGTGTAAACATTAGAGTGTCTTTGCCTTTTCCAGAGCCTGTTCAATTGTTCCAACGAGGTAGAACGCTTGCTCAGGGATATCGTCGTACTTACCGTCGAGGATGCCGCGGAAACCTTTAACAGTGTCTTTGATATCGACGTACGCGCCTGGTTGGCCTGTGAACTGCTCGGCAACGAAGAACGGCTGCGACAAGAAGCGCTGTGTTTTACGAGCGCGTGCAACAACGAGTTTATCGTCTTCAGAAAGTTCGTCCATACCGAGGATGGCGATGATGTCTTGGAGTTCTTTGAAGCGCTGGAGGAGCGACTGAACGTCACGTGCTGTGCGGTAGTGCTCTTCACCAACGACAGCTGCGTCGAGGATACGTGAAGTTGAGTTCAACGGATGAACCGCTGGGTAGATACCTTGTGCCGCGATATCGCGATCCAAGTTTGTCGTCGCATCCAAGTGGGCGAATGTCGTCGCTGGAGCTGGATCCGTGTAGTCATCGGCAGGAACATAAACGGCCTGAACCGAAGTAACCGAACCTTGCTTCGTCGAAGCGATACGCTCTTGGAGAGCGCCCATGTCTGTTGCGAGCGTCGGCTGGTAACCAACGGCAGATGGGATACGACCGAGAAGGGCCGAAACTTCTGCACCTGCTTGCGTGAAGCGGAAGATGTTGTCGACGAACAAGAGAACGTCTTGTTTTTCAACGTCACGGAAGTACTCAGCGATCGTAAGACCAGTGAGGGCAACACGTGCACGCGCTCCAGGTGGCTCGTTCATCTGACCGAACACGAGAGCTGTCTTTTCGATAACGCCTGATTCGCGCATTTCCATCCAGAGATCGTTACCCTCACGAGTACGCTCGCCGACGCCTGCGAAAACCGAGTAACCACCGTGCTCAGTTGCGATGTTGCGGATCAATTCTTGGATGAGAACTGTCTTACCGACACCCGCACCACCGAAGAGACCGATCTTTCCGCCCTTTGCGTAAGGTGCGAGAAGGTCGACAACTTTAATACCTGTCATGAGCATTTCTGCTTTTGTCGACTGGTCTTCGAATTTTGGAGCTGCACGGTGAATGTCCCAAGTCGTGTCTGACTTGAGTGGGCCCAGTTCGTCGATCGGTTGACCGACAACGTTGATGATTCGGCCAAGAACGCCGCGACCAACCGGTGCTTGAATCATTTTGCCTGTGTTTGTCACTTTTTGGCCGCGAACGAGACCGTCCGTACCGTCCATCGCGATCGTGCGAACAGTCTTGTCACCCAAGTGCTGCGCAACTTCGAGAACGAGGTTGCCTTCGCGGTTATCGAGCGATGGGTTAGTAGCTGTGAGTGCCGTGTAGATCGCTGGCAATTCACCTGACGCGAATTCGACGTCGACGACTGGGCCAGTTACCTGTTTTACGATTCCGTTTTCCATTTCGTTTTCCTTCAGAGAGTTCTTCTTTAGAAGAGCTCAAAAAAACTTTGTTAAATAACTTCTGTACCTACGAAACCGATCAGCCTTTGAGGGCTTCGGCACCGCTCGTGATTTCAATCAACTCTGTCGTGATCGCAGCCTGACGAAGCTTGTTGTAGTTCAACGTCAAGATGTTGATCATTTCGCCTGCGTTTTTCGTCGCGTTTTCCATCGCCGTCATGCGCGCACCGTGTTCTGCGGCAACGCTCTCAGACATGCAACGGTAAACCTGAACGACGAAATGTTTTGCAATCAACTGATCGATCATCAGCTCAGGAGCTGGTTCAAAGATCATGTCTGCAGGGAAGCCGCCTTCGCCCGAAGTGATCGTCGCTGCTTTCGACGTATCGATCGGAAGAAGTGTTTCGCTGACGACCTGTTGAGAGATCGCAGATTTGAATTCGTTATAGATGATACGAACTTCGTCGTAATCGCCGTTGGTGTAGCTATCGATCATGCGACCTGCGATTTGACCCGCGTAAGCGTAAGAAACGTCCTTAGCTAGGTTCAAGATCGTGTCGATCGGCTTCACACCGCGACGTTTGAAGTGATCGGCTGTTTTACGGCCGATCAAAAGCAAGTCGACTTTTTCGTAGCGCGATTTGTTGTCGCGCAAGAAAGCGTCGGCGAACTTGTTCACGTTCGTATTGAAGCCCCCCGCGAGGCCGCGGTCAGATGTCACCACGACGAGAAGAAGATTTTTTGGATCTTCTTTAGGCGTGAGAAGTGGATGGCTGACCTTACCGGTCGCAGCAACGTCTGCGATGACCGAGTAAATGGTGTTCGCGTAAGGGCGCAAGTTGACGATGTTTTGTTGAGCACGACGCAACTTCGCCGCGGAAACCATCTTCATGGCTCGCGTGATCTGCTGCGTGTTCTTCGTGCTGTCGATCCGCGTACGGATATCCTTCAAACTTGGCATCTTGTAACTTTCTTATTTCGCCGAAGAAACGAAGACCGCTTTGAACTCGTTGAGAGCATCGCGAAGTTGCTTCTCAGTCGTGTCCTTTTTGATCTGTTTATCTTCAGAGATCTGCTTCCAGAGACCCGCGTGTTTTTGCTGAACGAACTGGAGGAGTTCTTTGTCGTAACGACGAACGTCCGCTTCAGGGATCGCGTCGATGTAACCGTTCGTTGCCGCGAAGATCGAGATCACTTGGTCTTCAACTTTGTAAGGCGAGAACGCTGGCTGTTTCAAAAGCTCAACGAGACGACGACCGCGTGCGAGCTGACGCTGCGACGCTGGATCGAGATCCGACGCGAACGCTGCGAATGCTTCGAGTGAGCGGAACTGAGCGAGTTCGAGTTTCAATGTACCCGCAACTTGCTTCATCGCTTTAATCTGTGCCGCACCACCTACGCGCGAAACCGATTTACCGACGTTGACCGCAGGGCGGATACCTTTGAAGAACAAGTCGCCTTCAAGGAAGATCTGGCCGTCAGTGATCGAGATAACGTTCGTCGGGATGTACGCCGAGATATCGCCACCTTGAGTTTCGATGATTGGAAGAGCTGTGAGTGAACCACCGCCTGCTTCTTTCGACATCTTCGCAGCGCGCTCAAGGAGACGGCTGTGGAGATAGAAAACGTCGCCAGGATACGCTTCGCGACCTGGAGGACGACGAAGAAGGAGTGAGAGCTGACGGTAAGCTTGTGCTTGCTTCGTAAGATCATCGAATACGATGAGGGCGTGGCGGCCTGTATCGCGGAAGTATTCAGCCATTGCGCAACCAACGTATGGCGCCAAGAACTGAAGCGGAGCTGGATCCGATGATGTCGCTGCGATGATTGTTGTGTACTCAAGCGCACCAGCTTCACGAAGTTTTTCAACTACGAGAGCAACTGTTGAACGCTTTTGGCCGATCGCTACGTAGAAGCAGTGAACGCCTTGGCCTTTTTGGTTGATGATTGTATCGAGCGCGATCGTCGACTTACCAGTCTGACGGTCACCGATGATCAATTCGCGCTGACCACGACCGATTGGAATCATCGAGTCGATGGCTTTGATGCCCGTTTGAAGTGGCTCGTGAACCGATTGACGGAGAACGATGCCTGGCGCCTTGATTTCAACGACGCGGTTTTCTTTAGCCTGGATTGGACCACGGCCATCGATCGCGTTACCGAGACCGTCGACAACGCGGCCGAGGAGACCTTCGCCAACTGGAACCGATACGATTTTCTTCGTACGTTTTACTGTGTCGCCTTCTTTGATACCGCGGTCTTCACCGAAGATAACAACGCCGACAGAGTCTGCTTCGAGGTTCAAAACCATACCGAAGATTTCGCCTGGGAACTCAACGAGCTCGCCTGCCATTGCAGTCTCAAGACCGTAAACGCGGGCAACACCGTCACCGACGGAGAGAACGCTACCAGTTTCAGTAACTTCGATCGACTTCGAGTAATTCTTGATCTGCTCTTTCAAGATCTTGCTGATTTCATCAGCGCGAATCTGCATTTCCATGGTTAGACCATTCTCCTCTTGAGTTCTTCATTCATTTTTTTGAGATGCGATTGGATGCTGTCGTCGAACGTGTAGCTACCTACTTGTGCGACAAGACCACCGATCACGGTTGGATCGACCTTGTAGGTCATGATTACTTTTTTCTTTAAGAATTCTTCGACCGTCTTTTCGATGCGCGAACGCTCATCCTGACCAAGGGTCGTTGCCGAACGAACGACACCGCGGGTGACGTTGTTAGCTGTGTCGATCTCTTTTTCGAAGGCCGAAACGAGCTCTGGAAGAACTGCGAAACGGTCGTTACGAGCGAGCAGAAGCATGAGCTCGTGAACTTCTTTAGAGAGGCCTTTGTTGTCGATTGCCGTTTTGAGAACAGTTTCTTTTTGAGTCGCTTTGATCAGCGGGCTCGTTAAGAAAGCCATCGTGTCTTTGTCGGCTGTAAAAACTTGGTCGAGTGCGCGCAAGTCAGAGAACACTTTTTCTTGCGTGCGATTGTCGATCGCGAGTTCGAAGAGCGCTTTAGCGTAGCGCTTTGCGAGTTCTGAAGATCTCATCGAGTCGCTCCGATCTTATCAACGAATTCTGTTTGAAGACGCTTCTGATCGCCTTCCGCCATTTTCTCTGTGAGGATTTTTGAAGAAAGGGCGACGGATTGATTCAAGAGATCTTGGCGAAGTTCGTTTTTCGCGCGTTCAACTTCGAATTCAGCTGTGCGGGCAGCTTCATTGCGGAGGTTGCGCGAAATGTCTTCGGCGTCTTTTAAAATGCGGGCGCGAAGAGCTTCTGCGTCCGCTTTCGCTTGCGCGATTTGCGCATCGGCGTTCGCCGTCAACTGACCGAGACGAGCAGCTGCTTCTTGGCGTTTTGCTTCTGCTTCTTCTTTTGCTGCGCGCGCTTTAACGAGAGCTGCATTGAACGCTGTGCCGCGACCTGAGAAGTAGTTCTTCACCGGGTGACGGAGGAAGTAGAAGAGGATGCCGGCAAACAGAATGAAGTTGATCGCCTGATAGAAAACGACCGTTGGAACGCCACCTTCGTGGCCGGCACCGTGACCGCCGCCTTCTGCGAGTGCGAGCGCTGGAAGTACCGCCACCGCAAGAAGAGCGAGTGCGCGGAAAGAGTTGCGCATCATCATAATGAGAGATCCTTACCTGCGAGTTTGCTTGCTATCGCCGCGCCGACAGCTGGGACTTCAGCCGAGAGAGCTTTGCGAGCCGATTGAACTTCTGTCGAGATCTTCGTGCGAGCACCCTCAAGAAGCGTTGTCGCTTCTGAGCGAGCGGCTTGAACGACGACTTCAGAGTCTTTCTGAGCAGCTGTGCGAGACTGGTTATAGATAGATGTGATCTGCGCGTTGATTTCGCGCGCTTTCACTTCGTACTGACCTTGAAGGTCGTTCGCTTCTTCGACGAGGCGAACCGCTTGTTCTTCGCCGCCGACAGTGCGCTTTTCGCGCTCTTCAAGCGCACGCATGTACGGCTTCAAGACCAAACGTGTGAAAGCAACGTAAGAAATCAGGAAGCAGATCAGGTGGATGACGATGGTGCTGTCGACACCGAGGGCCGTGAAGATTTGCATTTACCAAAACCTGTTGAATTTTGCGGATTTGAGTAACACCCAGCGAAACAACAGGTCAAGGCTTAATCCCGGCGAAAGTTGGCTACCGGGATTGCTTCATCAAGTCTTAGGCATATACGAAGCGCCCTCGAAACGGACGCCTTCGTCGATACGGAGGGACGGGCACGTAACCGTGCCCCGAACAACCGCGGGAGGATGCATAATTACGCGCCGACGCGCGAAAACGTGGCCGGTGACTTCGCCGCTGATAATGACAACATCGGCCTCAACTTGAGCTTCTACTCTAGCGCCCGGGTTGATCACGAGCGTGTCTTTAGTAAAAATCTCGCCTTTGAATTCGCCGCCAATCCGAACCGTGCCCTCAAAGGTCAAACGACCCTCAAAAGAGGCCCCGTGATCCAGAAGGGCCGTCAGCTGACCAGCTTCAATCGGCGCCATCACATCATCGGAGTCGGTACGGACAGGCAGTGTTTCCAAAGTTATTTCTCCCAAGCAGCTCTGAGCTTCTCGACGATCTGCGTGAGCTGGTCATCGGAGTAGAAGTTAATACTGAGCTTACCCTTCGAATCCGCGTAATCAATTGTGACTTTGGTTCCGAGGAGTTTCTGGAGTTCAGTCGAGAGGCCTTCGACCAGTCGCTGCGAAACGTTCACGTTGATCGCAGAGGCTGTTCCTGAAGTCGCTTGGCGTTTCGCGGATTTAACCTTAGCTACGAGCTTTTCTGTTGCACGAACCGACAGCTTCTCCGCAACGATTTGTTTCGCTACATCGATCTGGGCTGTGAGGCCCTCAACTCCAAGAAGCACTTTTGCGTGACCGGCGCTGAGGTCGTTTGAGCGGACCAGGGCTTTCACTTCGGGCGGAAGTGTCAAGAGGCGAAGAACGTTCGCTACGGTCGAGCGCTCTTTACCGAGCTTATCGGCCACTTCTTGTTGAGTGAGGTGATACTCAGTCAGAAGATTCTCGAACGCTTCGGCTTCTTCGATCGGGTTTAAGTTTTCGCGCTGAAGGTTCTCGATGATCGCGAACTCGAGCGATTCCTGTTCCGTGACCTTTTTGAGGATGACCGGAACTTCATGAAGGCCCGCAGCCTGTGCGGCTCTCCAACGGCGTTCACCCGCGATGATCTCAAACTGACGCTCACTCAAGCGACGAGCAACGATCGGCTGAAGAATTCCCTTCTCTTTAATAGAGGCTGTCAAATCGCGAAGGGCATCAGTCGTGAAGACTTGGCGCGGCTGTTGGGTATTCGGCGCGAGGCGATCGACCGGAAGCATCCAGATCTGAGCTTCTTCTGCGATCTGCGGACGCGGAGCTTCGACAGCTGCTGCTTTTACGGGAGCCGCAGAAGCCGCAACGGGAGCAGATGCTGCAGCTTGCGCGGGCGAAGCGTGAGTAGCCGAGGCTGCTGGATTTGGCTTTTGAGTAATCTCACGAGCGGCTTCCCGAACTGACTCGTTCATCATCGGAGAGACTGGCGAGTCAGCTCCACCCAAGAGACTTCCGAGACCGCGGCCGAGGCCTGATTTTTTCTTCGCTTGTGATTGGTCTTTCATCTCAGGCATGTGCGTCTCCTTCTGGCGAAGACGTCATGTCCGCTTCTGTTGTTTTTGCTGCCGATACGGCACCGAAAACCTTCTGATCGAGCTCATCCGCGAGCTCCATATATTTAGTCGCGCCGATCGACTTTGAGTCGTAATCGATGATGGCTTGGCCGTGCGACGGCGCTTCACTTAGCCTAACGTTGCGGGGAATGACCGCTTTGAAAACCTTGTCACCGAAGTGAGTTTGAATTTCCGAGACCACTTGGTGACTCAAGTTATTCCGGGTGTCGAACATCGTGAGGACGATGCCTTCGATGCGAAGTTCAGGATTGATGCTCTTTTTAACGAGACCCGCTGTGTTTAAGAGTTGGCTCAGTCCTTCCAGTGCGTAGTACTCGCACTGAAGTGGCACGACGAAAGTATTGGCTGCTGCCAATGAGTTGAGCGTTAGTAGGCCTAACGACGGTGGGCAATCGATGAGAACGTAATCGTAAGAAGCCAGTAATGGATGCAGCGCGTCTTTGAGACGGAATTCACGCTTCGGAGTATCCACAAGTTCTATCTCGGCGCCGACCAGATCTGGGTTAGCCGGAGCAACCTGTAGCCGAGGAGAACTGGTTGTTCGGATAACCTCTGTGAGAGTCTTCTCACCAATCAAAACATGATAGATGTTCGAGTCTTGATATTCATATTTCTTGAGTCCGAGACCACTCGATGCATTTCCTTGCGGATCGAGGTCTAAAAGAAGAACGCGACGGCCCTTTGCCGCCAATGCAGCTGAGAGATTAACCGAAGTTGTGGTTTTGCCTACTCCGCCTTTTTGATTGGCCACACAAATCACACGAGCCATGAACACTCCTCATCTTGAGAGATCTTCTTTTTAAAACTCTCAGAGATAAATATTTCAAGCGAAAATGCCGATTGTTCCACGTGGAACATGCCCAAACCTCATTATCACGCCTATCCATGAACATATTCGATCTGAGTAAGCGGCTTTTGCTGCTGATAGCCACGTTTTTGATAGTCACAAGCTGCAAACCTAAGCCAATCGAGAATCCAGAGACCATCGATCCGATCTACTCAGACTTGAATGCTCTTTCTGCGGCTGCCGCTGCGAAAGCGGAAGCTCAGAAGAAAAAAATCGCAGATCTCGAAGAGTCTTTGAAGGGAATGACGGATCGCGACCCAGATCTGAAGCGCACGAGACACGAAAAATCGAATCTCGAACGTGGACTCATACAGATCGAGCAGGATGCGCAGTATTTCGAGATTAGAGCGAATCAACGTAGACTCTACGATAAGGAAGCTTATCTAAAGGCCTTCCGGAACGGAAAGCCGTGGCCCGATCCGGCTGAGTTCGAGGATTACCAGGAGCAAAAGCGGCTGAGAGCGGCAAATCGCGACTGGAGTGAGCGCGTACCGAAGCTTAAAGGTTACAGCAAACCCGACGCGAATGCGAAACCAGAGAAAAAAGCGGAGGCAAAGGCAGAAGGTGGAGCAGAGGGCGGCGGACACTGATATTCCACGTAGAACAATCAGGTCCTGCATATCGTCGTATGTTCTACGTGGAACAATCAGCTCTTAGGACTTTACGGTCATAACGACAGACATTGAGCCTTTGCCGAGAGGAAGCTCGTATTGCCCGAGCAAACTAGAATCCCATGCCGTAAGCAGCTGCGGCTGTAGCTGCGAAAGTTCAGTTGCCCAACTATCATTCTTTAAG
>CAJYOV010000254.1 GCA_913776405.1 Pseudobdellovibrionaceae bacterium | reverse complement strand
CGTAGGCGATCTTGCGCCCACGATCCTCGATCTAAGCCTGACGCCGCTTGAGCCTGTTTGCGCAGCAACATGGGGCTCACACCGGCGCTTAATCGTCTGTCTCTTTTCAGCTTCACCTTTTTGAAGGCCGGGGAGGTTCACCCCGGCCTTTTCATTTTCACCGAGTTGGATTTATCCGGTCGACTGCGGCCTAGAGAGAAAGAGCGAGGAGAAATTTCTCCTAGTGTGAATGGTCCTATCTTTCCTGGGCCGTTCGGCTAAACGACTCGGATGAAAAAAATCCGTCACTCGCGTTCAGCATCCCCCATGCTTCTCGCAGCTTTCTTCGTTTTACTTGCCCTCGCAATGGTTGTGTCTTTGGAAGCCAATGCGGACTCAAGCGAGCCTCTCGAAATCTGTATCCGTAAGCCTTCCGACATCGCGAAATCGCCCGATATGGCCAAAGCGATTGCCGGCTTCGGCGGCCTCGATCAACTCGAGGGTTCATGGAAACTCTCGGGCCTCGTAACTCTCTTCGCGAAAGCCCGTGTTGACCTCTCGCACACTAAGACCGGTTTCTTCGTTGAGATCAATCGCCAATACACAAAGCCATATTACATTTGCGTCAACGAAGCGCGCCCAGAGCTTCTCATCTTACGCATTCAACACGCGCAAGATCCAGGTTTCGCGAAGATCGTTTTGAAGCCAGGTAAGCCAGGCGATTCGCTTGGCGTCGCGGTTCAAAAATCGAAGGGCAAATTCTTGAAATTCACGCGGCCGAAAGACTGATCGCGCTTTATCGACGAGGCGCTTGCTCAAAAGGCGCTACTTCGACCAGCGAATGCCGCCTGGGTTTCGCGCATCAAACGAGAAGTTCAGGGATCCGCACTGGTGCATTGGCTTTCCGTAAAGGCCGAAACAAGCATCTTGAATATGAAGATCGCGTACGGCGTTTTCGTAGTTGACCACGTCCTGATCGGACCAACGGTCGCCGATCATGTTTGAATTGTTTTTTCCGGCTCTTGTTTCTACGAGCTCCCGAAATTGCGTCTTGGAGATCGCAGACGGGTTCATCTTGCCGACAATCGTCAACGGTGAATTCGCGGGAGCAACTGTCTTCAGTCGAGTGAGCAGATGAAGGACTTTCGGGCCAGCGACCGCACCGGCATCGATGCGACCGATCCCTCCAGATTTGACTGCTTTCGACATAAGCGAGAGCAGTCGTGCATCCTCTAGGTTCAAAAAGTCGATCGTTAGAACGCCCTTACCATTAACGATTTCAAATCGATCATCGCTGATGAATTTCTGGTTCGCTTTCTGCTTCTTTAGATAGGCTTCTAATTCTAAAACTTCAGGTGTCGGCTTCGGAAGCGCGCCCATGGCTCTCGGCGCGTTGGGCCTTACGCCTGCTTGTTCCGCGTTTGCGGTCGCGCGTTTTACGCTAGGGAGTGACGCGCGTGTTTCCGCCGCGATCATATTCTTTTCAAGCGAAGCCATGCGCGCCACGAGCTGGCTACCGGCTGCGCGCGCCGCACCTGCTGCGCCAAGCACCATGCCGCCGTACTTCACACCGAGATAGCACTGAAACTGTGCTTGAGTTTCTGGATCCAAGCACGACATCTTTTGAAAACGATCGCGGTCATCTTTGAACGATTGAATCGTGGCCTTCGCAATTTGCTCGCTCTTTGAGGCCATGTAGCGACTTGGCATCGCGACCGCGTAAGCCATGGTGAGTGATCGACCTAAAAGGCAGCGCCACTGACTGGCGCATTCAGCTTCCGAGTTCAAGAAGGCCAAGAAGCCGTCTTTCACTTCGATGCCGTAGCGTTTGCAACCTTCGGCCAGCGTCGATTCAAGTGCGAGTTTGCAAATCTCGTAAGGCTCACAGCGCATGCGGTGGTTTGCATACTGTGGAAACTGTTGAATGAACTGATCGCACTTTAAACCACTGACTTCACCCATGCAGGTCGCAACGTTTGTTCCTATCTTCGATTTCATCAATCGTTCACGGTTGTCGCAGTTTGGGTTCGATTTCAGCTGAGCGCAGAATTGAGCACGTTCTTTCGCGGCTTGAGTCAGCATTTCCATCGATTGAACCGCGACGGACGCTGTTTCCGCTCGAACCGTCTGCGGTAAAAAGAGGCTTAAAACTGTGATTAGGCTTAGAAATCTCACGATTTCGTATCGGTTCGGTTTGAGGCGTCCTGAAGGGTCAATGTGAAGTTGACTTGAGTCGGGGGGAATGGAAATCTCGCGCCCATCTCGATAGGAGCATTTCTATGGCAACCCCTAAAGTCGTTAGCTTTCATTACACTCTTAAAGACGCAAAAGGCACTCAGCTCGAATCTTCATTCGGCGACGAGCCAATGAGCTACCTCGAAGGCGTTGGCCAGATCATTCCAGGCCTCGAAGAGCAAATGGAAGGTCTCAAAAAAGGCGACAAAAAATCGATCGCGGTCAAAGCTGCAGACGCTTACGGCGAATTCGAGCAAGAACTCATCGTTGAAGTTCCGCGCGCACAACTTCCCAAAAAAGATGTCGTCGTTGGCGATCAATTTCACGCGGATTCAGGCAATGGCCACGTTCAAGTCGTGACAGTTACGAAAGTGACTGACGACACAGTCACAGTCGACGGTAACCACCCTCTAGCGGGCCAAGACCTCAACTTTGACGTTGAAGTCATGGACGTTCGCGAAGCAACGAAAGACGAGCTCGCTCACGGCCACGCACACGGACCCGGTGGCCACCACCACTAACAACTTAAGCGCTTTCGCGCTTCAGTTACGAGAAGTCGACAATCGAAAGCCGATTTGATCGGCGTTACAAAGCCTTGGAGGTCACTCCAGGGCTTTTTTATTTTGAGTTGAGGTAATCGACGGCGAGCTGCTCAGTCGCTGCTTTCTGTTTTGGATCAGCTGTGTTGGTCGTCAACGTTAGTTGGATCAGTTCGGTCTCGGTTGCGCGCAGAAAAAGCGTTGTCGAAGCATCGCCCGTTTTCGCGAGAGTGACTTTGTGAATCTCCGTTGAGACTGGGACAGCATTGGGAAAGAGCCCGACGGTGCGTTTGCCTTCTTCAGGCGACATCTTCAAACAGTTCACGCCTAAGACAGCCGATTTTTCTTTGTTTGAGAACACAGCTCCTTTTGCGTTCTTCTCGAAGAGCGCGAAGCCCTTTGGATCCGCACTCGGGCAAGCGTAAGCGCGCACCGAGCTTAGTATGAGAGCCAAAGTGAAGACGGTGTTTAAGGTCTGCATGCGGGACTTCCTGGCGA
>CAJYOV010000253.1 GCA_913776405.1 Pseudobdellovibrionaceae bacterium | reverse complement strand
CGACCCCCATCCGCACAGCGGTTTGAAGGCTGCTCCCTCCGGAGTGGCCTTTTTGTTTTAATGCTTTTGATTGGAACAGAGACTCTACCGTGGATCGACCAGAAGCAAAGCCAGATGCAAGCCGGCTCACTGAAACACCGGAACTTTTTGAAAGCCGTAAAGCCGATCACATTCGCTTAAGCTTAAGTGAGAAAACTCAGGCGATCGGCGCCTCAGGTCTCGACCGTGTTCGCCTCCGGCACGAAGCTCTTCCAGATTTAAATTTCGACGATATTGATCTTCGCGTTCCATTTTTCGGCAAGCTTGTCGCGTCTCCGATGTTCGTGAGCAGCATGACGGCTGGGCATGCGGGCAGTATTGATCTGAACGTTCGGATGGCTCGAGTTTCAGAAAAGCGAAACTGGCCAATGGGCGTTGGTTCGCAGCGTAAGCAACTCCAGGATAAAAATGCAGACGTCGAATGGAAGAACATTCGTAAGGCATGTCCGCGTGTGCGCTTTCTTGGTAACATTGGTCTCGCGCAGGTGATCGAAGAGCCGACTTCTGCTATTCGAAGACTGTGTGACACGCTCGAAGCGGAAGCTTTGTTCGTGCACTTGAATCCACTCCAAGAGTGTCTTCAGCCTGAAGGAACTCCGCATTTTAAAGGTGGGTTGAAGGCGCTCGAAAAACTCGTTCGCGAGTTGGGCTTGCCGGTTGTCGTGAAAGAAACAGGCACGGGTTTCTCTCGCTCAACGCTCGATCGCTTGCGGGGCATCGGTCTGCACGCAGTCGATGTCAGCGGCTTAGGTGGAACACACTGGGGGCGCGTTGAAGGTGGTCGCGCACAAGGGCTTCGCGCGGAAGCCGCAGAGACGTTCCGCGATTGGGGTGTTGGTACGGTCGAATCTGTGCTTCATGCCTTGCAAGCGAAACGTGCCGGTGCTGAGTACGATGTGTGGGCATCGGGCGGGGTGCGCTCGGGTCTTGATGCGGCGAAGTTAGTCGCAATGGGTGCGAAACACGTAGGTCTCGCGCAGCCGATTTTAGCGAAAGCCCTCGAGAGCGAAGACGCTCTTGACCAGAAGATGGAGCTTCTTGAATTTGAACTTCGCACGGCGCTCTTTTGCACCGGCGCGCAGGACATCGAAACTTTCCAAAGCCTTCGGGTCTGGGAGATTTGAAAATGAGTTCGGAACAGCAATCGGGTCGTCGTCCACAAATTCAGTCGGATTTGACCGAGACATTCAAAGGCTTCTCGAAACTCTCTCGCGAAGAACGATTCGATCGTTTGAACGAAATCGGCGCGCTCACGAAAGAGGAAGTTCAGTTCCTGCGTCAGGGCGGTTTGAAATCGCCGGAGCTCGCTGAAAAGTTCATCGAGAACACGCTCGGTTATTTTCAAATTCCGATGGGCGTAGCCACAAACTTCAAGATCGACGGCCGTGATTACGTCATTCCGATGGCCGTAGAAGAAACATCGATCATCGCGGCTGCTTCTAAGACAGCGAAATGGGTTCGCGAAGAAGGCGAACTGACAACAGAGAGCTACGGCAACCTCATCATCGGTCAAATTCAGATCGCGAATGTTCGAAACTTCGCTGACTTCGCGAACACAGTGACCGCAAACTCGATGACTTGGATCGAGCTCGCTAACCGTGATGTGGCCTTCGGCTTAGTCGCTCGAGGCGGCGGCGTGCGTGAGATTCAGGTTCGTCAGGTTCCACGCGGATTCAACGCGGATGGCACTGATGCAGGCACGATGGCCGTGATTCACGTTCTCGCTGACCCGTGCGATGCGATGGGCGCGAACATTATCAATCAGGTTTGCGAATACCTGAAGAATCATGTCGAGCACGCGACAGGCGAAAAAGTGACGATGTGCATTCTGTCGAATCTCGTCGATACGAAGCTGACACGCGCAAGAGTCGTTCTCCCGAACATCGATCCAGAGCTCGGTAAAAAAATCGAAGAAGCCTCGCTCTTCGCACTCCAAGACCCTTACCGTGCGGCCACAAATAATAAGGGCGTGCTAAACGGCATCGACCCGATCTTGATCGCGACTGGTAACGACTGGCGCGCAGTTGAAGCGGGCGTTCATGCTTACGCGGCTCGCGACGGCCAGTATCGTTCAATCACAAAATGGAAGATGGAAGGCACGTCACTCGTTGGTCTCTTTGAGGCGCCAATCGTTGTTGGCACTGTCGGCGGCGTGACGAAACTTCATCCGACAGCACAGCTCTCGCTCAATATGCTTGGCATCGAGAGTGCGTCTGAACTTTCACGCATCTGTGCGGCCGTAGGTTTGATTCAGAACTTAGGCGCTTTGAAAGCGCTGACGACAGTTGGAATCATCGAAGGCCATATGAAACTTCACATTAAGAATCTCACCCTTGGCGCCGGCGCCCTCGAAAAAGAAGTGCCGCTCGTTCAAAAGCGTCTCGAAGAAATTTTGATGCTTACAAAACGCATCACTCTCTCGAACGCGATCGAAGTTTTGCGTGAGATTCGTGCGGCCGGTAAAGACGCCGCGTCGGGCGTTAAAGACGCAACCCCGATCCCCGCGAAGTAAGCTCGGCCGGAATCAGAATCGCGTTTCATGTCGAAGACTCAATACACCTCAAATCAACCGCCGCATCGAAGCCTCAATCAACGGTCTTTGTCTGTTCCAGGAAAGACGTTCCTCTTGGGCGAATACGTCGCAACAGATGGCGGGCCTTCGATCTTGCTGTCGACAGAGCCTCGTTTCGAACTTCGCGTTCGGACCGGGAGCACTCGCGGCGAACCTCCGTTTCACCCAGAGTCTCCAGCGGGCCTTTACCTCAAAAAATACGCAGCCGATTTTGCGAACCTTGAATTTGAGTTCGTCGATCCGCACGAGGGCCGTGGCGGTTTGGGGGCTTCGAGTGCTCAGATCATTTTGCTGATGGCCGATCGCTTAGGTCTCGATCTCGGCACCGATGAAGCTTACCCATGGTCACAAATCTTGGCCGAGTATCGCGATTGCGCGTGGAATGGTCAGGGGACACCTCCGTCAGGTGCCGACGTCGTCTCGCAAATACGCGGTGGTGTTACCTGGTATGACGGGCGTGCCTCGCGCGCCGAAGGTCTCGAGTGGAATTTTGATGAGCTTGGCTTTTCTCTGATTCGGACCGGTCAGAAACTCGCAACTCATGAGCATTTGCGAAAAGGCGGGCAAGCGCCGCATGACTCTTTGAGACGCGTGGTTGAAGAAGGGCGAAAGGCTTTCGAAACGCAAGATGAGCTGCGACTCATTGAGGCCGTTCAAGCTTGCGCTCACGTCTTACGCGAAGCCGGCTTGACGGCGCCGTCGACTCTCGATCTGCTAGAGGTGGCTCGCGAGCGCCGCGATCTGGTCTACGCTGCCAAAGGCTGCGGTGCTCTCGGTGCCGATGTGATCCTCGTTCTGCACGACAAGTCGCGTGAGAGCGAGATCGAGTCTTGGGCGAAAGAGCGGGGTCTGTTAACGTGCGGTGCGCTTTCGACGCTGTCGCACGGTCTCGAGCTCGCATCGCTTTGAACATAAAGGAACTCTAGGAATGCCAACATCGAATCTGCGCCGCTGGACGGCTGATGCCCCATCGAATATCGCGCTGATCAAGTACATGGGCAAAGTCGATTCAGATCCGACCGTGAAGAATCGGC
>CAJYOV010000252.1 GCA_913776405.1 Pseudobdellovibrionaceae bacterium | reverse complement strand
AGTCGCTGGGGCTTGCGGTTTTGCGCCTGGCTTTCCCGGCAGTTTTTGAGCGAGCTCTTTCGAGCTTGGAAGCACGGTGATGAGACTTACAAGCGCGACCACGATCGCAAGAACCACGAGGCCCGCGATCGAACCAAGAACGTTCAGAATTTTACGTTTAGTCATGGCCCGAAGTTCTATCAGACGAGGGTCCGCCCTGCCATGGAAGCCCTTACAAGAGGCTACGATGTCGGCGCCCGGTCTGTCTTTTCTTTAGAGTTAGCCATTGGATCTGACTTACCGACGAATTTATCCCAGTTGAGCTTAAGCCACACGAAATCGACCGCGACCGCCGGGATTGGAAAAAGACCACGGATGGGCCCTAGTTTCCACTCAGCCACGCTCGCGGTCGGCTCGCGCGAATTCAGCGAGACTCTGCCGACACGTTCGCTGAAGAACGTCGAGGATATAAACACGCAAATGCGGGTCACTGGCCGAGATCGTCGTGTGCCGCCAATCGCAGCCCCCACTTCGCTTGCGGATCGTCGACGAAGTCAGAGCCGTCGTTCGTAGAGCCGCGCTGGCGGGTGCTTGCCCCCGCGAGGCCATCAATTGCGATCGAGCTGTCTGCTGCGTTTTCACCGGCTGCGGTCGCAATGTCGCCTGCTTGCCGCTCGTCGCTGAATTTTGGCTTGAATGATGGAGCTAACTCGAGATTCCGTTTCGGTGCCCGCTCGGGTTTTGCGGCTCTCGCTGCGCGCGTGTCGAGCGACTTCGATATCGATAACTCGCCATCTTGAACTGAGCTCTTCTTTGAAGGATCTGCGGAGATGAGCTCGAGTTCCAAAGGAGGCTGCTGATAGGTGTCTCGATCGAAAGGCGCAGATGCCGGCGAAAACCAAAACAGCGCGATCAGCACAGCGTGAAGCGCTAGCGATCCAGCGGCTCTGACCACGATCTCGCGTGCGTGGCAGGTTCGAATCGCGTCTCGCCCAGCGAGATCGCGGCCCTGGCCGAGGCTGTTTTTCCAATTAAACAATAACCGTTTCATTCAGCCGCGATCTAATCACTCACTTCATGCGCCTGAAACTGATAACGCACCCGTTCGGCAACGTTGCCGACCGTGCGCGGCGCACGCTTGTATTAGCCACGGACTCGAACGACGCCCGCCGCTCGCGAAACCGCCCGGACCCTGACGCGTTCGAAAATAAAAAAGGCGGCCCGAAGACCGCCTTTCTAGCGAAGTGCTGTGCCCGGAGGCGCAAGCCGCTTAATACACCACGTGGTGGTTCAGAGATTCTTCGAGGCGCGGGTCGCGAGTTGCGACGAGCGAGTTTTTCGCGAAGAACGATGTGATCGCCCACAAGAAAAGGCCGCCGAACAAGAGGAACGTGCCGATCTCGTACCACGAGAAGATCCACGTTTGTGACAGGTTCGGGTAAACCATCCAGTGGATGTCTACATACTGCATGATCAGGATCAAGATCGAAACGAGTGTCGTGTGCGCGACGCTACGTTTCGCTGCTCGTGGAAGAAGGAGCAAGAACGGAACTGCGAATTTGAACACGAACAACGCGATGGTTGCCGCCATCCAGCCGCCACCTGAGCGTGCAAGATAGAAGATCGTTTCTTCTGGCAAGTTTGCGTACCAGATGAGCATGAACTGAGAGAACGCGATGTACGCGTAGAAGATCGTGAACGCCTTCATGAACTTTGCGAGATCATGAAGGTGCTCGATGTTGACCCAACCACGAACGAGACCTTTACGGATCATGTAACCAACTGTGATGACGAGAACCGCGCATGTCGACTGGAAGAGACCCGCGAAGCAGTATACGCCCCAGATCGTCGAGTACCAATGCGGCTGAAGGCTCATGAGCGTATCAACCGAGAAGAGCGAGTACGAAAGCGCAAACACGAGAATGAACGCGATCGAATTCGGTACGTTCTTCAGTGTCCACTTCTCTGAACCGTCTTGGTCTTGCTTCAACGAGTTTCCGATGATTCGTTTTGCGAACCAGATCCAGAGACCGAAGAAGAGAACCATACGGACGATGAAGAACGTCATGTTCAAGTAGCTCGCCTTACCCGCGAGAAGCTTGTCGTGCGAAACGAGCTCCGGGTCGAGCCAGATATAGAGCGATTTCGCGCCGAAAAACAAAACGATCGAAGCCACCGCTGCTACCGGAAGAAACGCGGTCATCGCTTCAGAGAAACGACGAATCACGACCGACCAGCCCGCTTTCGAGATGTGCTGAATGGCTGCGAAGAATAAGCCGCCGACCGCGAGCGATGTGAAATAGAAGTAGCTCGTGAGGTATGAATACCAAGTGCGAGTTGGATCTTTAATCAAGCCCAACGCGAACAAGAGTACGCCTACGAACATCATCACCGCATAGACCGTCTTCGTGCGACGGCTCGGTGTGTAGGTGCTAGGTGCTGGGCGAGGACCGCTAGTGTGTGCTGCCATTTGGTGTTCCTCTTACTTCGAGCCTGGAGAGAGTTTTTGGAGGCTACGGACGTAGTTCACTACGGCCCAACGATCGTTTGGATCGATCATCTGGTACGCGTAGCTCGACATCACGCCTTGGCCATCTGTGATGATGTGGAAGATGCGGCCGTCATTGTAACCGACCACTTTTTCCGACACGAGCGAAGGTGGTTTTACAGCCATCTTCACGCTCACAGGACCGTCGCCTTTACCTTCGTAACCGTGGCAAACAGCGCAGTACGTTTCAAATTTCGTGCGACCGAGTTCGATCACTTCTGCCGTCATTTTACCCGAGTACGGGTTCTTGAGAGCGCGCTCAGCCTCTTCAGGCTTTAGGTGATACGGATACGGTGTATGACCTTGAGCAACCGTGCCTTCCGGTGGAAGACGCGATGAGCCTTTCATGCGGTCGAACGTGTCGAAGTCTTGTGGCTTCAAAGCCGGCGACTCCATCATGTCTTGAATCAAATCCGCGTTTGGTTCTTTGTGAGTCGCGACTTCGCCCCCGCCCGTGCACGCAGCAGCGGCGAGGGTTGCGAATGCTAATACTGATGTCGTTACAAGTTTCTTCATGAATCAGTACTCCGAGATGCGCTTAGTCTCTACGGCGCCCAAGCTCTTAAGAAGTTGTTCCGCACGGCCCGCATCGTAGTTCACTTCATTCTCTGGGATGAAGATCGCGAATTTGTGGCTCGTGAGATCCGGATCGATGATCGGTGGATCGATTTTTGGAAGACGAGCAAAGACGAACATCGCGCCGACCGAGGCCAAAGCTGCGAAGAGAATCGTGAGCTCGAACATGATTGGCACAAACGCCGGGCCCGAAACGAAAGGCTTACCGCCCACGTTGAGCGCCCAGTCGATCGCCGATGTCCACCAAGTCAGTGCAAGTCCCGCTGCGAGACCTGTGCAGCCTGCGACGAACGTGACGTAAGGAATCGATGAGCGTTTTACGCCGCACGCTTCTTCGAGTCCGTGAACCGGAAACGGAGCAATTGCATCGAAGTGTTTGTAACCAGCGTGGCGCACTTTTTCTGCTGCGACCATCAACTCGTGATCGTCGAGCCAGATACCCGCTACGCCGCCTGTCTTTTTACCGCTAGCCATTAGTGACCTCCGCCCTGCTTCTTACGACCGACTGGAAGAACCGTCTTAACTTCCGCGATGGCGACCGCTGGGATCACGCGCAAGTAAAGGAGGAAGATCGTCAGGAACATACCGAATGAACCGAACAGGATTGCCGTATCGAACCACGACCACGCGTACATACCCCATGAAGATGGGAGGAAGTCGCGGTGAAGTGATGTGACTGTGATAACGAAACGCTCGAACCACATACCGATGTTGACGAAGATTGAGATCGCGAACATCCAAGGGATTGAACGACGAACTTTCTTCGACCAGAAGAGCTGCGGGATGAACACGTTACACGAGAACATGATCCAGTACGACCAAGCGTAAGGGCCGGTTGCACGGTTAACGAACGTGTAAACCTCGTAAGGGTTCTGCGAGTACCAAGCGATGAAGAACTCTGAGCAGTACGCGTAACCAACGAGGAGACCTGTGGCCATGATGATTTTGTTCATCACTTCCATGTGGTCGATCGTGATGTAGTCCTTCATCTGCGGGAAGCCGATGCGGACAAGCGTGAGAAGCGTCACAACCATGCCGAAGCCCGAGAAGATCGCGCCCGCAACGAAGTACGGCGGGAAGATCGTCGTGTGCCAGCCTGGAAGCATCGAGACCGCGAAGTCGAACGAGACGATTGTGTGAACCGAAAGAACGAGCGGAGTTGCGAGACCCGAAAGGATCAAAGTCAACATTTCCCAGTGCGACCACTCGCGAACCGAACCGCGCCAGCCGAGCGAAAGAGCGCCGTAGATCAAACGACGAAGTTTCGTTTTCGCACGGTCACGTACCGTAGCAAGATCCGGAACCATACCCACGTACCAGAAGACCATCGAAACCGTCGCGTAAGTCGAAACGGCGAAAACGTCCCATAAGAGTGGTGAACGGAAGTTCACCCAGAGAGGACCGCGCTGGTTCGGGTACGGAAGGAGCCAGAAGTCGAGCCAAGGACGACCCGTGTGAATCAACGGGAAGATACCCGCTGTCATAACGGCGAAGACTGTCATCGCTTCTGCGGAACGAGCAACACCCGTTCTCCACTTTTGGCGGAACAAGAAGAGAACCGCCGAGATCAGTGTACCGGCGTGACCGATACCGACCCAGAAGACGAACGTGATGATCATCGTGCCCCACCCGATCGGGTGGTTCACGCCGAGAAGACCCATACCTGTACCGACGATGATCGCGATATGGATCAGATAGAAGACGAACAAAGCTTTCGCGCTGAAGAACAGCCCGAACCACTGCTTCGTCGGGAACGTTTCGATCGGCTGACAAAGGTCATCGGAGATGTCCTTGTATGTCTTGTTGCCGAGAATGAGCGGCTTACGTGCCGTCTCATGTTGCTCGTGATGCGTAGTCGAAGCCATTAGTGAGCTCCCTCAGTCGCGTGTGCTGGTTGTGATTTCTGGGTTTCTTTGCCTGCTGCGCCTGCTGCCGTAGCGCCTTCAGCCGCGTGCTCGCCGCCTGCTGGTGACTTGTGCTCAGCCGCATGCTCTTCGTGGCCGCCTGTTGCGTGAGCATCGGCGACAACGCGGTCGGCGTTGCGAACGCGAGACATGTAACGAACGCGTGGTGCTGTGTTGAGGTCTTCGAGAAGTGCGTAACCGCGTTGGTTCTCGAAGTACTTCGCTACAGACGATTCTTTGTCGTTCAAGTCGCCGAAGATGATCGCGTCAGCTGGGCAAGTTTCTTGGCACGCTGTTTTGAGCGAACCGTCTTTGAGTTTGCCGCCTGAGCGAGCTTCCTTACCAAGACGCGTGACTTCGCGAATACGGTGAACGCAGAACGTACATTTTTCCATCACACCACGCGAACGAACTGTAACGTCCGGGTTCAGAGCCATGTGGAGTGGAGCTTCGCGCTTCGAGTAGTTGAACCAGTTGAAGCGACGAACTTTGTAAGGGCAGTTGTTCGAGCAGTAACGAGTTCCAACGCAACGGTTATAAACCATATCGTTGAGGCCTTCGTCGTTGTGAACTGTCGCGAGAACCGGGCAAACCGTTTCGCACGGAGCATTTTCACAGTGCTGACACATCATCGGTTGGAAGACGGCTTCTGGCGCTTCGACGTTACCTTTGTAGTAACGGTCGATACGAATCCAGTGCATCTCACGACCTTCCATGACGTAGCGTTTGCCGACGACTGGAATGTTATTTTCAGATTGGCAGGCAACCACACACGCTGAACAGCCTGTGCACGAGTTCAAGTCGATCGCCATCGCCCATTTGTGTTTCGAGTACGTGTGCGAAGGCCAGATCCAGAAGACCTTGTGGCGGTGGATGCCGCTTTCAGCATTCTTCTGGAACGCTGTGTTCGTCGTTTCCACGACGAGTTGGCGGCTCGCAATGTCTGGAGTCAAAACATGGTGGTCTTGAGTCGAAACAAGGCGGTACGTTTCGCCCGTCTTTTTGAAGGTGACCGCTTGGCCTGAGAACACTTGTTTGCCCGCGCCGAATGTCGCGAGAGCGTATGCGTTCACACCGATGTTATTCGCGACCTTGCCTGCGTCTGTACGGCCGTAACCGACCGCGAGAGCAAAGACGTCTTCGTGAAGACCCGGCTGAATGTGAACCGGTGCTTTTACTTTCTTGTCGCCGACTGTGAGTTCAATCACGTCGTTCTGCTTCAATTTCTCTTTTTCAGCGGTCTTTGGAGCGATTGAAACGTAGTTGTCCCAAACGATCTTTGTGACTGGATCTGGCGTCTCTTGCATCCAAGCGACGTTCGCGTAACGGCCGTCACCGATTTGGTTTTTTGCATAGAGAACCAATTCATAGCCGGAAGAAGCTTTACGAGCTTTCGTTGGGAATGCGCCGCCTGAGAACGAGCGACCGCCGCCTGTGCGAGCGCGGTTGCCTTTTACAACGACACCGTTCTGAAGAACTTGGACCCACTGTTCGTCGAACGAGCCCGCAATACCGGCGCCTGGAAGGATTTCTGATTTCCAGACCGCTTTAACGTAGTCCATCCAAGTTTCAGCACCCGAAACGCGCGCTGGCGCGGACTTCGCTGCTTTCACCCATGTGAACATCGACTCATCGAACGAGCGCGATGTATGAAGCGGACGAATTGTCGGTTGCTGAATCGAGAACACACCCGATTGAAGCTCGTAATCACCCCACGCTTCGAGAGTCGAACCGTTCGGAATGACGAAGTTTGCGTATTTTGCTGTCTCGTCGTTGCGGTTTGCTGTCGAGAAAACCGTTTCGACTTTTGAGAGAGCTTCCAAGAAACCAGAATCTGCTGGGAGAGCGTAGACCGGGTTCAAGTTGTGGATGATCAACGTCTTTACTTTGCCCGCTTTCATGTCGGCGATCAAAGTTGCGAGGTCTTGCGCAGAACCTTCGCGAGTCAACGTGACAGACGCATCGTGATCGACGGTTTTGCCGTCGTTGCCGAGAACGCTGTTGAGCGCATTGACTGCAACTTGGAGGTCGACCGCCTCTGTTGTCTGCGTTGGCAAGCCACCCGCGATCACGAGCGACGAGCCGCGGTTGTCCCACAGTTGTTGAGCGATCTTCGTGAACAACTCTGGCTCCATGCCGAGCTGAGCGGCAACGCCAGAGAAACCTTTCAGGTAAGATGACGCCGCCGCTGGAATCGGCGCTGCACCTTTCGAGATGCGCGAGATTTCCGCGAGGAGGCCCATGACCACGTCGAGCTGCTGCGAAGGCTTGATACGGATACGGTCGTCCGCGTTCATGCCTGAGAGCGACATCAACGAGTCGAACATCACGAAGCGAGCCATGTTTGGACCCGGTTGACGAATCTTCGCCCACTGTTTCGTGAATTCAACTGGAGAGATGTATGTACCGAGGATGTCCGCGTCGATCGACACGATCATCTTTGCTTGATCAAGACGGTAACGTGGAGAAACCGCGCGGCCGTAAGAGAGGCGCGCTGCTTCGCGAACGGAGTCGAGACCCATCGTATCGTACTGAACCCAACGCGTGCCTGGGAAGACGCGGCTGAAATCAGCGATGATCGCTTTTGATGATGGGCTCGGAAGTGTCGAGCTCAAGATCGCAACGCCGCCCTTTTCGAGAGCCGCCATCATCTTTGTATCGATATCCTGGAACGTGCCCGTGATGATTTCACGGTTTGTGCGCGCTTTGTTTTGGAGGTTGCGAACTGGGCCCGTCAGACGGTCTGGATCGTAGAGTGAGAGAACTTCAGCGTGACCGCGTGAAGACATCGCGCCCAAGTTCATCGGGTGAAGAGGGTTGCCCTCCATCTTAACAGGGCGGCCTTCGAGCGTGCGAACGAGCGCGCCGTAACCTTCGATACCGTCATACCAAGTCGACGCGTAGAAGTTCGATACACCCGGAGTGACATCAACCGGCGCTTTTGCGTACGGGATGATGTGCTGAACCGGGCGCTTTACGCACGATGTAGTTGCGAGTGCGATCGAAGCACCCATCAATTTCAAGAAATCACGACGGGCGAAACCGTCTTTGCCATCTTCGCTTGCGAAAGGCGACGAGAGGAATTCGCTTTCAGCTTTTTTAACGTAAGCCGCAACTTGATCCGCATCGCCTGTTGCCAGCGCGTTTGCGTGATCGAGGCTCATCCAAAACTCAGGACCGTTGTTCGTTTGAGACATGTGTTATTCGTCCTTAAGCAATTCTCAGTAGTGGCAAGTTGAACAGCTGACTGGAGCTTGGTTCTCTGGTTGGCGGTGACAATTCACACACCAGCCCATCGAAAGGCTCGAGTACTGGAACAACGTTTCCATGGATTCGACGGGGCCGTGACACTTGTGACATGCCTTCGGCGCACCGAACTTTTGAACGTGCGCTTCGTGATTGAACTTCACGAAGTCAGGGAGCATGTGAACCTTCACCCAAGCGACTGGCTTGTCGTTGTTGTAGGCGTCGACGACTTTTGCGATTTCTTTGCTAGGCTCGCCGTCCGCACCTGCACCGTTTACTACCAAGTGGCAGTTCATACAGATGTTGAGCGATGGAACAGCCGAGTGGGCCGCGCGCTCAGCGGAAGCATGGCAGTACAAGCATTGGATCTTGTATTGACCCGCATGAAGTTCGTGCGAGAACGCGATTGGCTGTTCAGGCGCGTAACCTTTGTTGTACCCGATCGAACCCCATTCACATCCGCTTAAGCCCACGAACATGAACAAAGCAGCGACGAGTACGATCAAATTTGTGCGCGTGGCGCGGAAAGAAGACATACGTTTAGACGTATTCTTCCGATCCAGGAAGGATGTCATTGGAACTCCTCTACGATGCAAAGCTCTTAAATAAGTCCGATGATTTAGAGAAGTTGGCAAACTTTTTTTGAGAGCCAATTGAAAATGAGATCAACTAGTTGAGCGCGAAGCGCGAGGCCGGAAGTTCACTTTTTAGGCAACTCAGGTGGCATCGTCGCCAGAGTTCAGTTCCGGTTGCCGTTGCAGCTCCAGTCTCAGTCCAGTTTCAGTCCAGTTTTCGGTCTAAGTTTTCAGCACGGCAGTTCCAGCGAAACTGACGAACCGTACTTAAAACTCGAACCGCAACGGCAACTGGAACTGACCTCTGAAATTCCCCGATCGTCAGTTCTTATGTTGCGCGACTTAATTCGCCGTACTCTTAGCGAGGCGTTCTCGCTCCCACTTTACGTAGGCGACGTAAGCCAAGTAGATGAGGTCAAGCGCTACGAAACCGCCGACATATTCGACACCGCCCGCGCCGAAGCCGTACGAGTGCAAACCCGCGCCCAGCACGAAGTTCACGCCGTACCACGCCATCAAGACGAGATTGAAGGCGATGACAGATGTGACTAGCGTCCCGAATGTTTGAATGAGGTTCGCAAGGCGCGCATGCAACAATGCGAGGTAGCCCATCAACGCGATGAACGCCCAAGTTTCTTTCGGGTCCCAACCCCAGAAACGGCCCCACGAGTAGTCAGCCCAAACACCACCCAGGATCGTACCTGCGGCAAGCAAGACCGTGCCGATTTGAATCGTGCGGTAGATCGCCTGACCGAACGAGCGAACTCGGTCGGATGTCGCTTTCTCGCCACGAAGAACGAAAAAGAGGCCGATGTTGCCCAATCCCCAAGCCAAGAGAAAAGCGGAGTAACTGGGGGTGATTGTTAATCCGTGAACCGTGAGCCACATGTTGCTGCGCAAAACAGG
>CAJYOV010000251.1 GCA_913776405.1 Pseudobdellovibrionaceae bacterium | reverse complement strand
ACTGAATGCCGCAGTCGGAAACATGAACGACACCGTGATGATTGAACCGAACACAGAACTTGCTAGAGCGATGAAGCCTTACGGCAACTTTGCTCAGTGTGCAGGTGTAATGCCCGGCACGCTCGATGCGAATATCCGAGCTGAAGTTTGTCGCCTCTATAATAAGACTTTGCCGCTGGCAGAACGGGCTCGTTCTGCAGCCGAGATGTTGAGAAAGCGCGATCGACTTGCTTATCTGCCGTCGGTCTTCGAGTTCATGAAGGAAAATGAAACAGCGCTGAATCGTGACCCGCAGGCTCGCGAAATCCTAAAAGGCCTTCAAGGTGACGCGGCTCTTTGGGCTGAACTTGACCGCATGCTCGCGGACACCAATGAAAGCCCCTACACGAAAATCGATATTCTCCGTTTAAAATACTCGATCGGAAAGCTCGATAAGTCAGGCCTCGAAGGTCAGCTAAAGACGGTCCTAGCGAAGGAGATTCGTGCACTCGATAAACGTGCGGTCGAAATTCTCTGCACATTGAGAAAAGAGCACGGCGTCCGCGTGAAAGTCGGGGCTCGAGACATCGACCTCGAAAAAATGAAGTCCAATAACGGTGTTGCTGCGTTCTCATGCTTAACGACAGACGACGTTGCGATCACGGCGCAAGCGATCAGTACCTTCCGCGCCATTGATACGTCAAAGACGGAGCGAGCTCGCTTCGGGCTTGAAGCTTTGATGGCACTGCCTTCGTACGAAGCGGAACGGGCGCAAGAAGCAAGACGATTTGTTGGAAGCTCGGTCCCTCGTCTCAATGCCTACGCCCATATGCTGGGTGCATCGACCGCAGAGACGCCGCAGGAGCGGTCTCGACTTCTCTCGAATCTTTTGACGCTGCCAGATTGGGCTCAAGAAGACGCCTACAATGCCTTCGCTGCATCAGGTGCAAAAAACGAGGCACTCGCTCGCGACATGGTTGCGATGTTAAACGAGGGCACCGACGACTCTTACTACTCGCGTCTTCAAGCGATTGCGCGCATTGCGCCTGCAAACTCGCCCGTTTGGAATGAATTTGTCGATACGATCGACAGCGGCGGCGAAGATGCGGCTGCATCGGCGGCTGCTTTCTTTAAAGATTTACCGCAGCCACCGACGACGCTCGCACCTTGGGCGCTTCAAAAAATGACAGAGTTCCCAAAACGAAGAAGTTATTTTGCGGCCTTGCTCGCGAATACGGACCTCACGCCGACTCAAGTTTCAGATCTCGCGAACCAAATGACGTCGACACGCGATCCGGAACTCCAGCAGAGTCTTCGCTACATCCTTCGCAATCAGAGAAATGCGACATTCACGCCAGCACAGCGACAAGCGATGCAAGGTCGTTATGCCGAAGTCGATTGTGACTTAAGCTCTTCTGGCGACTACACATGTAGAGAGATGGTCCGCAACTAAAGCGCTTCAACTTGAGAAAGCGAACGCCTTAGGCGCGCTTTTCAAGTTGAACAACGTCAATGCCCACAGACTTCAAGATATCGAGAGAAGCCGTCGAACGATAATTCGTGCGGTAAAAGATTTTCTTTACGCCACCGAGATTGATCAGTCGCTTTGCGCATTGAGAGCACGGAAGGTGAGTTACGAAGACATGCTTTTCAGTGGAGCGTGGAGAATCGCAGTTGATGACCGCGTTTTCTTCAGAGTGAAGGCAGCCGCAGTTTCCAGCTTCATCGCGATCGCAGGTATTTGGGAGCCCGGCTGCGTTGCCGTTGTAGCCGATCGCTAAAACCTTACGGTAGTCCGTCGACGTGATGACGGTGCCAACGTTCATGCGTCGGCACGTCGAGCGCTCGGCAAGCGTGTGCGCGAGCTCCATGTAGATCTCTTCAAATGAAGGGCGGGTGCGGGTTTGCTGTTCAGCCATACCCGCAAAGCTATATCAGATAATCTTCGCGACCGTTTCGAAATCTAGGCGCGGCCCGCGAGGATAAACCTTGGAAGCATCGCCGTAGCCGACGTTCACCAGAAAATTCGACTTCCAAGATGTTCCGCTTAAAAACGTCTCATCGACGCCCGCGTTATTGAAGCCCGACATCGGGCCGACATCGAGACCGAGGGCGCGCGCCGCAATCATGAAGTACGCACCTTGGAGCGACCCGTTTCGAAGCGCGAGGACATCGGCTGCCGCTTTGTCTTTCTCGAAGTACGGTTTCATGTCTGCAACCGGAAAAAGGGTCGGCAAGTGATCGAAGAATCGTTCATCATGCGCGATGATCGCAGTGACAGGTGCTTGTTTGACTTGATCAACGTTTGAGCCCATCAAGTGCGGAATCAGCTTTGCTTTTGCCTCTTCTGATTTCACAAAAACGATTCGAAGCGGATTTGCGTTAACAGCCGTCGGGCCCCACTTCGTGAGATCGTAAAGCGCCTGAAGCGTTTCATTGCTGACCGGTTGCGATGACCAGTGGTGATGTGTGCGAGCTTCAGTGAAAAGTTGCTTGAGCGCTTCGGGTGCGAGAGAGTGATGCTGGTTCATAAAGGCTCCAAATCCGATTTAGGAAACTGCATCTACTTTACGGCCGGTGCACTTGAGTGAACTAGATGGCAAAGTTCGGAAACATTATCCATTCCATTGCGCAATCGAGCTGGAGTGAGGAAGGCTGGGTTTCAAAGATGGGCCAGACCAAAAGACCGTCTCTCGAAACTCCGTTCTCGAAACGCTTACATTTGAGACTTCCGCTCATCGTTGCGCCGATGGCCGGTGTCACGACCCCAGAAATGGTGGCGCATGCAAGCAACGCAGGTGCTGTCGGATCACTTCCTTGCGCCTATTTGTCGCCCGACCAAATGACCGAGGCGATCGCAAAAACGAATCTGCTGACGACCCGACCTTTTGCGGTGAATCTTTTCTTACCATCTCCGGTACCTCGCGTTTCAAAAGATCGAATTCAAGCAGCTCTCGAAGTAACGGCCCCTTATCGAGACGAGATGAGCATTGAAGCGCCTTCGCTTTTGCCGCCGTTTCTACCCAACTTCGAGGCTCAATTTGAGGTCCTCCTTCGCACGAGTCCTACGCTCTTCAGTTTTGTATTTGGTGTCTTAGATCGCGAACATATGCAGGCTTGTCGCGACCGCGGTATTGCCACGGTCGGGACGGCGACGACACTCGAGGAAGCCCTCGAGCTCGAAGAATCGGGTGTTAATTATATCTGCCTACAAGGAACCGAAGCCGGCGGTCATCGCGCCATCTTTGAGCCGGAGCAGGATGAACCGGGCGTCTCGATGAAAGATCTTTTGGAGAGCGCTGCTTCAAAACTCAAGACGCCCTTGATCGCCGCAGGTGGGATCATGACGGGGCAAGAGATCGTGAGGGCTCTAAAGCTCGGTGCGCAAGCTGTGCAGATGGGCACAGCGTTCCTACTCGCGGATGAAGCGGCAACCTCGAAACCGTACCGCGACGTTCTTCTAAATCGTTCAGCTGGGCCTGAGCTGACCCGAGTGTTCACGGGTCGCCTCGCGCGCGGAATTCCGACACGTTTTCAAACCGAAATGAAAGCGTCGCCGCACGCCATTCTTCCGTTTCCGATGCAGCATGCATTAACTCGACCTCTCCGCGCGAAAAGCGAGACAATCGGATCGTCTCAGTTCATCTCGGCTTGGGCGGGGCAGAACGTGGCCGAGATCCGAAACGGTTTCAGTACAGTGAGTTTGATTCATGAACTCGAGAGGGAAGGTCTTGCAAGTTTAGGTCTTGGTTCGCGTTAGAGTTTGTCACTGGCTGAACGCTCATGCCATTCTCGAGAGATCATGAAATCGCGTTTCGGCCTCGTCATCTCATCGCTTGTTGCGATGGTTCTTTTCACTTCAAGCTTCGCAGACGCGGCTGAAATCAGTCTCGATAAGATCGAACCGATTCCGAAGTCGCCATTCACGACGGCACCCAAAAAGATTCCAGGGCGCGAGAAACTTCTAAATTACGGCGTGGTGTTCGCGACCCAATGGGCGATCTATCTTGCCGATCAAGGCGAGACCGTTCAAGATCACGGGTCATTGAATAATTGGTGGCGCCATCAGACGAGCCCGCATTTCGACAAAGACAGCTTCGATTATAACCTCTTCAAACACAGCTTCGTCGGGCATTACTACTATCTTTTCTATCGTTCACGCGGTTATCAAGAAAGACAGGCGTTCTACTGGGCCTTCCTTTCTTCTCTGACATTCGAGTTTGGCATTGAAAGCCTGACCGAGAAGCCGAGCTTTCAAGACATTTATCAGACGCCTGTCTTCGGCACGATTGTCGGTATGGGAGCTGAGCGCTTAAGCGATTACCTTCATTCGATCGGCACGATTCCGACCACTGTTCTTGCCTACATCTTCAAT
>CAJYOV010000250.1 GCA_913776405.1 Pseudobdellovibrionaceae bacterium | reverse complement strand
CGTTTCAGGATCTCCGAACCGCGTGTTGTATTCCAGAACGCTTGGGCCCTCTGGCGTAATCATCAAGGCACTTTCAACAGCGACGACCTACCGACTTTATCAAGACAGTTGGGGAATCATGTCGCACACGCTGGAGACGCGACTGACGCGCGATTTCGGTCCGAAGTGGTCTCTTGGTTTTGCGATTCGCTACTACACGCAAGGGAAAGCTAATTTTTACGAGGAGTATTACTCTGGGTCTCCGGCTTTCTATACCGGCAACAAAACCTTAGCCACCTACCATTCGTACCTGTTGAGCCTTCGACCGGCTTATAACGTGACTGATCATTGGACGGTTTATTTGAAAGCCGAAACATATCAGCAAAAATTCGGAGATGCGGTCGATCCCATTACAGTCGCGATCAGATCTGACGATAAGCCACTCGAGATCTCGGCCTTTGTCGTGGGTCTCGGTGTCAGCGCAAAATTCTGAATCATTCTGAGACGAAAGGTTATTAGCATCATGCGAAAGCAATCGCGCACGTTCTTGAAGCGTCTTGTTCCTGTTCTTGCCCTCACTTTAATGATCGCAGGCCACGCCGAAGCGAAATTAAAAAAAGGCGATGCCTTCCCAACAGATGCCGTCCCGACACTCGACGGTAAAGGCAAACTGGACATCTCAAAATACAAAGGCAAAGTCGTCGTCGTCGACTTCTGGGCCAGCTGGTGTGAGCCGTGTAAGATCGAGCTCCCCGCTTTAAACGCGCTTCAAAAGAAATATAAAGACAAACTCGTGGTCCTGGGCGTGAACCTCGATGAGAAAAAAGCGGATGCAAACGCATTCTTAAAGAGCCACCCGGTCCAGCTAACACTCGGATATGACGGCGATAAACAGGTCTTAGCAAAAAAAGCTGAGATCGAGACTATGCCAACGAGTTTTATTGTCGATAAGTCTGGTGTGATCCAAGTGCGTCACCAAGGCTTCCGCGAAGGTGACGCAGAAAAGATCGAAAAAGAAATCAAAGAGCTGATGAAATAAATCGGAAAGGGTTCGACCATGGCAAAGCAACTGAACTTGAGTCTGACAAAATTCGTTTTTGTCGCTCTCACAGTTTCGTTTCTCAGTGGTTGCTCGTTTCTTGGCAAACGAGTGAACGCGTACGAGCGTTCGACCCTTTCAAAGCCGGGCATGGCTTTGGTGGCGAACCCGAAAGAACAATCAGCGATGAACCACATGTACAACGCTCGTGAAGGTTCCACCGGCGGATTCGGTGGAGCCGGAGGCGGATGTGGCTGTAACTAAACCTGCCCGCACGGCCGTCTTGCTCTGCTCGATGGCCGTTCTCCTAGTTGGCTATCAAAACTGCGCGGTGACTTTGTCTGGCGAAACGCCAGGCGCATCGACTTTTAACTGCAGCCCCGATACGGCGACTCTCTCTGACTTCGCAGCGCTCGAAACTTCGATTCTGCAATCGACAACATACTCGAATCACTGCGGCAACTGCCACGTTCAAACGAGCGGCACGGGCTACGGTCAGTATCCGATTCTTTCAAATCCAACTCCAAGCTCGACATCTCCTGTGACTCAGGCCAATTACTGTTCAATGGCGGCTCGCGGTCGCGACACGATGTCAGTCATTTTCACGAATGGTCACGGCGGTGGGAATTTCTCATCGGATTTAACCCGTCCTGAGTTCTCGAACTTACAGACGTTCATCAACAATTCGCTGTAAGCGTCTCTTCTTTATTCCTCAAACTGTCGATCTTTCGACGAGTGTTAGCAGACGCCAAGAATGCGAATGCACTCTCAGATTCACGAATTTGTACAACCGGTAGTCAGGTGTTTAAAGAGTAGCTGCCTGTCACCGCTCATGACGAAGGTGCCGCGTTTTGGCAGGCCCCGAGCTTGCACTACCCTTCCACGAACGGATCGGCAGTGAACGGTGTCGAAGAATTTCGATCCAAAAGCTAGAAACTTCAGTTTCGGTACTTTGGACTAAGTCGAAATTAGCCGACAGGAATCGGGGGATTCTGATGACTACGTCTCGTTTTGATATGAAAGGCATAGCAACTCGCTCGGCGCTTTTCGCTGTTGCAACAGTTGGTTTGCTCACACCTCAGATGACGATGGCACAAGCGGAGCCGCTCTTTATTGTAGCGCCAACCGTGAAGCCTGAGCCGAATGCCCCGATTTCCGCTCAGCGCACTCAAGCTCACAAACTCTTCCGTGCAATCACGGGCGTTTCTCTTCCGATTGACGACAGCCGCTTGAAGTCGATGGAAGCACTCATCGCTCAGAACAAATCGCGCGACGCTGCTAAAATCGCAACGAACGATGCTCTCTTCTATCAAAACAAAGTTCGCGACATGGCAGCGCGCATGGCGAACCGCGATGAATCCTACCGCACGCCGCTTAACGACTTTATCGCAACCTTCGTCGGCGTCGTTCGCGACTCTGACACAACAAGTGCAAAAGAACTTTTGACTGGCAACTTCACTTACCAAGCAGACCCTGCCGTGATCGCGGCAGCCGGCCGCCCTGCCATTCGTATGGATGAGACGGATGACCTAGTTCAATCCAACAATCACTACGACGATATCCGCTCGAATAACTACGCGCTGAAAGCTGTCTTGAAGCGTGTTAACGGTCAGCGAGTCCTGGTCGACAACGCGATCGCGAACATGCCGGACCCAGCAGGTCTCATCACGACTCGTGGCTTCATGCAAGCTCACGCCGACGCTGGTACAAACCGCCGACTCGTTGAATACTCGTTCCGTCAATTCATGTGTGCGCCGATCACAGACTGGGCCGATGGTACGATGCCCGACGACCGCGTTGGTCGCGACGTCGATCGCGCTCCAGGCGGAAGTGCAAACAAGTACCTGACAAGCTGTAAGAACTGTCACACGGGCATGGACGCACTTCGCGGTGCTTTCGCTCGAGTCGACTGGATCAACAACAACCGCATTCGTTACACGCCAAACCAAGTCTCTGGAAAACTGAATCGCAATGCGGATCAATATCCAGCAGGCTTCGCGACGGCGAACGACTCTTTCGTGAATTATTCGAACTCGGGTCGCAACAAAGACGCGTTCGGTTGGCGCAACAACCTGAGCGGTACAGGCATGGCGGCTTTCGGCCGCATGCTCGCCGACTCACAGGGCTTCAGCCGCTGTATGGTGAAGCGAGTGTTCGAGTCGGTCTGTAAACGCGCGCCGGCTGAGGCCGAAACGGCAGCGGTACGAGCGATGGCAGATGACTTTGAGCGCGACAACTATCACATGCGAGATCTGTTTGAGGTCGTCGCTCTCCGCCCTGAATGTGGCTTGAACTAAGAAAGGAGTGAGTCATGAATAAAAATTTAAAGATCACAGCTCAGCTCGCTTCTCTCGCAGTCCTTGTTGCTTTCGGTTACCAAAACTGCGCGCCAGGAACTTTGAACTCAAAGAGCTTGGCTTCGACTTCGGACTCGACATCTTCGTTCAGTGAATGTGCTGATGGCGTGTGCGAAGTTGTCGATCAGAAGGTGGTTGCAGTTTCAAACTCGCAAAACACTCTGACGTCGATGCTTCAGCAAACGGGAGTTACAAACCCGAGCAACAGAACGATGAACACGTACGGGACTCAAGGTACGAAGATCTCAGAGACGGGCGCATCGAACACGGTCACAGCACCGATGTGGGTCGCAATCACGACCGTCGCTTCTGAAGTTTGCAATGACCTCGTGAACCAAGAAAAAGCTCTGCCCGCAAACGATCGCCGCTTCTTTACGTCGATCGATTTCACGAAGGGCTTCAACATGATGTCAGCGCAGGCGAAAGAAGATTCGATTCGCCGTCTTGCCCGGAACCTCTGGGCTCGCAACGAATCGGGCCAAGAAAAGATTCTCATCCGCGCCGCGGTTGATGAAGCCTTCTCAGGTTCGACTGCGGCCGCCGACACCGACAAGGCTGCATTCTTTATCTGCACGACAATGCTTTCTTCGATGAAAGCTCATGCTTACTGATCTGATCGGGTTTTTGGTTCTTACGGGGATAACTGGGGAAGTTAGAAGAGAGTTTTCTGAGAGATTTCGGGGGAAGAATGGCTAAGCACACACCTAAAATGAACAGCGCCGACCGCGACAGACTCGAGATTGAGAAAAACAATCCGGCAACGAAGCCTTTGCTTCACGCGGATCACCCGCGCCCAACTTCACGCCGTGATTTTCTCTCGACAGGGCTTTTGAGTTTCTCTGGCCTCGTCATGGCGCCTTCGATTCTCTCGGTTCTCGCGAAGCCTGAATTCGCGATGGCCGCTTCATCCGACGGTTGCGATGTCGCAGCCGTCACGCGACTCCCCGCTTTCGTAAACGTAAACCTTTCGGGTGGCGCAGCTCTTTCCGGCAACGTCATCATGCTCGATCAAGGTGGCAACGCTCTTCCGAGCTACTCGATTCTCGGTCAGGGCCCAGGTGCACCAATCGTAGAAAACGAATTCCAAGGTGTGGGCTTCCACGGCGTTCGCAACGGTCGTTTGGCTTCGCAATTCCTCGCGGGCCTTCGCTCAACTGCGACGCAAGCAACGCGCGACAAGACTTCGTTTCTGACAGTCGCGGTCCCACTCGGCGACGATACGAGTAACAACCGAATCGACCCAACTGGATTGATAACGGCTGCGGGCCTCACAGGTGACTTGCTTCCGAAACTGGGTAACCGCGGTACCGCGACTGGCGTCAACCAATCGGCCGGCAAGCTTTCGCCGCCAGCTCCACTTGTGGTGCAAAACATCAACGACTTAACAGGCGCACTCAGCCCTGCAAGTTCGCTTACCGATAAACTTTCGCTCACACAGCGGAAGTCGCTCTTGAAACTCGTGAGCAACTTGAGCTCGACACAAGCTGCAGAAGTTTCGGCGTCGAACTCTTCTTCCGGCACCGCGCTCAAAAAACTTGTTCAGTGCGCGACAGATAAAAACATCGAGCTCTCGACAAACACGAACCCCGGTATCGATCCGCGCCAAGACACAAACCAAGCGCTCGCAAACCTCTGGCAGATGGGCAACAACCAGAACGCCATCGGCCAGTCGCAAAACCAACGCGTCATTATGGGCTCGATGGTTTACAACGCGCTTAAGGGCAACTCGGGCGCAGTCGGGATCGAGCTTGGCGGTTACGATTACCACGGGAACGACCGCGTTACTGTTCAAGACGCACGCGATTTCACGGCTGGTCAGCTCGTCGGCCAAATCCTTCAATCAGCTGCAACGATGAATCAAAAAGTCTTCGTCACCGTGACAAGCGACGGGTCTGTTGGCGCTGGCGGCAACTCGGCTGCGGGCGATAACTACACAGGCGATCGCGGTTCAGGTGGCGCGCAGTATATCCTCGCGTTCGATCCGGCGGCTCGACCAGCGATGGCGAATCCATCGAAGGGCGCGAAACATCAACTCGGCTGGTACAACAACGGTCAGGGCGCTGTCGATACATCACTTACTGGCTCGGCAGAGCAGGCTGCGATTGCGACGTTCGCAAACTACCTTGCGTTCGCAAAGCAATCGGCGCTTCTCGACAAAGTTCTTCCACGTCAGTACACGCAATCCGAACTCGAATACGTTTTAAGGTTTGCATAATTTATGACCGGGAGCTCAGGACGTCGCATGAGACAGCTCACGTTTCTCTTCATCCTTGCGGTGATCAACATCGTCAGTTTTCAAAACTGCGGTCAAGACTTCGCCGTGAGAAGCGATTTGAATCTAGCGTCTTTTAGCGCAGGCTCTAGCTGTGAATCTCAGCTGCAGCCCGCGTTTGAGGCGTCATACGGCTCTTTCTTGTCGTCGACTTGCGTCGCTTGCCACGTGCCAGGCGGTCCCGGTAAAGGTGCTTTCGCGCAGAGCAATCCTTCAGCTGCATTCAGCGCGTTCCTCCTTGCAACCAGCGATCGCATCGACACGCTCGCAGTTAGCTCCTCGCACGCATCACCTTTCACAGGTACGCAAAACCAGACTGCAATCAACACGGCGTCTGCGACTTGGAATCAGGCGGTCGCCGCGTGTAAAGCCGGCACCGGTGGTGGCAGCGAAGACTCGGGCGTTGTTACGATGCCAAAGGTGATGGACGCAACAGCAACGAACAAAGACATCACGTGGAACCTCGATACGGAAGTCGCTTCAGGCGGCGGCGGTACAGGTGGTGCAACGTTCACGGTTGCCGTTCGCAAAGTGACGGCAGCGGGCTACACGACTTACTTCTTCAATACGCCTCGCTTGAAAGCTGGGTCGAAGCCACTTCACATCGAGGACATCATGATCAAGATCAATGGTCAGACCCAAACTCTGGGCACGACTTGGATCATGGCCAACGCCGACGTCGCAGCAAACGCGACGGTTTCACTTGCGACCTCACAGCTCTTCCTCGAGTACGTGGATAGCGCAAGCGACACGCTCGCGATTTCAATCGGCGTACTTGAGACTCGCTAACGCCTGCTCTAGACTCGGGTCATGGCAAAGACTGTCGACCCGAAAGAGTTTCGCGCCCCACTGACACACGCTCCACTCGAATCGGAGTCTTCGGCCGCTTGGTCGGACTCCAACGGCAACTCGTACCCTCTTCTCTCTGGGGTGCCGGTTCTGTTGCCCGACGCAAAGCTTGCACTTGCCGATTTAAAAATTCGGGCTCGGGCTCTCCTCTCTCACTACGAGCGAAACGTCGATGATCTTAGAGTGCTCTTGAAACCGTCTGACGCATCGTCCGCGCCGCCGAAGTTGACGAAAGCGCGCCTCGAAAAAACGCGTGAAAATCAAATTCATCACCTCGAGTTCTTGCGCGATCTCTTCGAGCCTTTGAAACTCAATCGGGCTCAAGCGACACCGGAGCCTGATTTCGGTTACAGACTCCCGCCCGGCCAAGGCCTTCAAGGTTACTTTCCAAATCTTGTTCGCGACTGGTGCGGTTCGCGAAAGATCGGTTCGTCATCTGACTCACCTGTTGATGAAAACGCAGCTCAATGGTCGCTCGTCAAGCGCGAGCTCGGCTCTCTCACGCCGACGAGGACACTCGTCGCTGGCTCCGGAGGCGGACGACTCGCCTATGACGTTCACCAAAACTTCTCGACCGGCGAAACCTTCGCGTGCGATTTGAACCTTGTGCTCACGCTTGCGGCGAAGCGCATCTCCGGCGGCGAAACGTTACGTGTCGCGGAATTCCCGACAGCTCCCAAAAGCGCGGCGGCTGCGGCGGGCGTCGTTCGCTCGCTCTCTGCACCAAAGCCAGCGAGAGAAGGCCTGCATCACGTTCTCGCTGATGTTTATTACCTGCCGTTTGCCGATAAGAGCTTCGATCTGGTCGTCACGCCGTGGCTGGTCGACATTGTTCCAAATCGGCTTGAGTTTCTCTTGAGCGAGATCAACCGCGTCTTGAAACCAGGCGGTGTCTGGGTGAACTCGGGCTCCTTCAACTTTCGCTTCGCGAACTGGGCCGACAGTCTTTCGATTGAGGAAGCGATGGAGCAGATCGAGCACTTCGGATTCAAACAGAGCGGATTTAAGCAGGATCTCATCCCGTACCTTCGCTCGGACCTCGATGCTCACGAACGCAGCGAATGGGTCACGACCTTCCGTGCAGAAAAGACAGGCCCGTGCCCAAGCCCGCAGCGCCTTCCGCTTCGGCCCTCTTGGCTCTTGGACCCACAAAACGCGGTCCCCGCTCCGCAGCGGCTTCCGCAAATCTTTGCGACGCTCGAGTCGCAGGCCTTCGTTCTGTCACTGATCGACGGCAAGCGAACGCTAGTTGAGATCGCCTCTTTAGTTAGCCAGCGCTACGGTTTATCGGGCGAAGACGCCTTAGACGCCGTCGTTAGTTATTTATCACGGCTCGAAGACGAGTCCGTTTTCCGATCGAATGTTCAAGCTTGATCACGTTTACGTCGCGGCTTTGACATCCATTGGCGTTTCAGGTTAACAGCTTGCAACGCCCGGGAGGCCCAGATGAAGACAGACTTGAATTCGATCAAAGCAGAGTTGAAACGCCTTGCAGATGTCGACACGCTCAAAAAAGAACTCAACAAACTCGCGACTGACATTAAGAACTTCGATCTGTCACAGTCTTTGACCCCGCAAGCAAAAGCGCGTGTTCAAAAACTCGAAAAGCGCTTCAAAGTTTTGAAGGCGACTCTCCAAGAGCTCCAAACAAAAGCTGATGCTGCTTTCGAGAAGTTCGCGACTCTCGTTGGCCGCTCTAAAAAAACATCGCAAACGGCAAAAGCCGCTCGCTCATCAGCGAAAAAAGCTCCGCGCAAACCCAAAGCGGCAGGCTCTAAAAAAGCGGCAGGCTCGACAAAGAAAGCGGCCTCGAAGCGCAAGGCATCCGCTCAAGCTTAAGTATGTCCGTCCCGTCGAAGGCTGGGCCTTTGACGGGTATTCTCGAGGTCACCCGCCAGGCCTTTTTTTGACTCGCCCCGTTCTGCTATCGTCAAAGTATGGCAACGACGCAGCAAGGTTCGAACGGCATCGAGTTAGTCTATTTTGAATCCGGAGAAGTTCTCTTCTACGAGAACGAAGCTTCGTACCACTTCTACATCATTCAAGAAGGCAGCGTTGAAATCTACAAAGACGGCGACGATGGCGTTCGTTTGCCTTTGACCGTCGTCTCCGAAGGCACGGCCATCGGCGAATTCGCCATGATCAACCGCGCGCCTCGATCAGCCACGGCCCGCGCGATTACTCCGGTCCGCGCAGCCAAGATTTCCGAACAATCTTACCAGGAACTTCTCAACGACTTGCCCGAATGGGCGATGGCTGTGATCAAAGCCTTGATCGACCGCCTTCACAAAACAAACGAGATCATCCGCAAAGGTCGAATCGTTTCTCCAGAACTCAAACGCGAGATCGAAGCCACCGAATTTGACCCCGATGCGGGCACGATTACCGACTCAGCACCATTCCTCACGTCCGACGGCCTTCCCGAAGAAGATTGATCGCGGTTCAAGCCGTTCAAATTGGTGCTCAATTAACCAGCAAGTTCAGGTTTTCCTGGCGCAACGCATGCGCCGGGCTCGTTTTGGTTTGGTTCGACCGACGCGCGGTTGCTGACGCGGGCCCCTCCCAGGGGTTTCCTCTCGAATTTCCCTGGTGGGCATGCTACGTAATTGCCATCCTTTCACCGGACACTTTTAGCCTGAGCTTTTAGCTTTTTAGCTTCGGAGGACACGCATGTCCCATACTTGGTCAGACCTCGAAAACCGTTCCGAGTTTATCCCCCGTCACATCGGCCCGACTTCCGCAGAAGCCAAAGACATGTTGGCCCTTCTCGGTTTCAAATCCGTTGAAGACATGATTCAAGCGACCGTTCCTGCGGGCATACGACTTAAAAAAGGTTTGGATCTCGGCGAAGCCGTTCCAGAAAATGTGATGCTTGATCGCGCACGCGCTTACGCTTCGCAAAACCAAGTTTTCAAATCGTTCATCGGGACTGGCTACTACGGCACGCACGTTCCGGGCGTGATCTTGCGCAACATCCTCGAGAACCCGGGCTGGTACACGGCGTATACTCCCTACCAAGCCGAAATTGCCCAGGGCCGCCTTGAAGCGCTTTTGAACTTCCAAACACTCGTCATCGACCTGACTGGTCTTCCAGTCGCAAACGCATCCCTTCTCGATGAAGGCACGGCAGCGGCGGAAGCAATGCACTTGGCTCAGTCGGTGACAAAATTAAAAACGGCAACGCGGATTCTTGTTTCTGACGAGTGCCACCCTCAGACGATCGAAGTGATTCGTCGTCGCGCAGAACCCCTCGCGATTGAAGTGGTCGTCGCTGCGGCCGACAAATTCTCGTTCGACGACAAAACGTTCGCGTGTTTTCTCCAGTATCCGACCACTTCAGGTCGCGTGATCGATTACTCCGACGTCGCTGCAAAAGCGCACGCAAACGGCACGCTCGTTGTCGCCGCTGCAGATCTTCTTGCGCTGACCGTTTTGAAATCGCCAGGCGAATGGGGTGCGGATATCGCGATTGGCACTTCGCAACGCCTTGGCGTTCCGATGGGTTTTGGTGGCCCGCACGCGGGCTACATGTCGACGAAGGACGATTTCAAGCGTTCGATCCCGGGCCGTCTCGTCGGCGTTTCCGTCGACGCTGAGAATAAGCCCGCGATGCGTTTGGCACTTCAAACGCGTGAGCAACATATCCGCCGCGAAAAAGCGACGAGCAATATCTGTACGGCGCAAGTTCTTCTCGCCGTCATGGCGTCGATGTATGCCGTGTACCACGGACCAAAAGGGTTGGTTCGTATCGCTGAGCGCACGCATCGCTTGGCTGCTACGTTTGCAGAAGGCCTCGCGAGCCTTGGCTTCAAAGCACGTGATGCCGCCTTCTTCGATACGGTTACGGTTGAGACTGGCGACAAAACAGAATCCATTCTTGCTGCCGCTCGCGCTGCACGCGTGAATTTTAGAAAACTCTCTGCGACGGCGATTAGCCTTTCATTCGACGAAACGACAACACGCGAAGATGTTCAGAAACTTTGGACTGTCTTCGGTGCGGCGAAAGTCGACTTCGATGCGCTCGTTGAAAAAGCAACCTCGAAGATTCCGTCTGGTTTGAAACGGACGAGCGAATTCCTTACGCATCCAACTTTTAACTCGTACCATTCTGAAACCGAGATGCTTCGCTACATCACGCGTCTTCAGTCGCGCGATCTTTCGCTTGCTCACTCGATGATTCCGCTCGGCTCATGCACGATGAAGTTGAACGCAACGAGCGAAATGATTCCGGTCACGTGGCCCGAGTTTGGCGCGCTTCATCCGTTTGCGCCGATTGACCAAGTGAAAGGGTCACTCGGCATGATTCGCGAACTCGAAGGCATGCTTTCGGAAGTGACGGGCTTCGCGGGCGTCTCGGTTCAGCCGAACTCAGGGGCCGCTGGCGAATACGCAGGTCTTCTCGCGATTCGCGATTATCATCACGCTCGCGGTGACGCTCATCGCACGGTTTGCTTGATTCCATCGAGCGCTCACGGCACCAACCCAGCTTCGGCAGCGATGGCTGGCATGAAAGTCGTTGTCGTGAAATCTGACTCGGACGGCAATGTTGACGTCGCAGATCTTCGCGCCCGCGCCGAAGAGCACAAAGCAAATCTCTCGGCTCTCATGATCACGTACCCATCGACACACGGCGTGTTCGAAGAATCGATTCGCGAAATCTGCGACATCGTTCACGCAAATGGCGGTCAGGTTTACATGGACGGCGCAAACTTCAACGCTATGGTGGGCCTTGCGCGCCCAGGCGATTTCGGTCCTGACGTTTGTCACTTAAACTTGCACAAGACGTTCTGTATCCCACATGGTGGCGGCGGCCCGGGTGTTGGCCCGATCGGTGTGCGCGAACACTTGAAGCCGTTCTTGCCTGGTCACTCTGTCGTAACAGGTACGGGTCTTCGCACGGGTGCAGCGACTGCGGTTGCATCGGCACCATACGGCAGTGCTTCGATTCTTCCAATCTCGTGGGCCTACATCACGATGATGGGTCGCGATGGTTTACGCCAAGCGACTGAAGCCGCGATTCTCAATGCGAACTACATCGCAAAACGCCTCGAAGGTTACTACCCCGTTCTCTACAAAGGGAAGCAGGGCCAAGTTGCGCACGAGTGCATCATCGACATGCGTCCGATCAAAGCGGTCAGCGTCGAAGACGTTGCGAAACGTTTGATCGACTACGGCTTCCACGCGCCGACAATGTCTTGGCCTGTTGTTGGCACTTTGATGATCGAGCCAACTGAATCCGAATCAAAAGCAGAACTCGATCGCTTCTGCGACGCCATGATCGCTATCCGCGCCGAAATCCGCGAAATTGAAGACGGCAAAATCGACGCCGAAAACAATCCGCTGAAACACGCGCCACACACGATCGCGACGATGACGAGCGAAAAGTGGGACCGACCTTACACGAGAGAACGCGCAGCCTTCCCTCTCCCGTGGGTCAAAGACCGCAAGTTCTGGCCATCCGTTGCCCGCATCAACAACGCCTACGGCGACCGAAACTTCGTCTGCTCGTGCCCACCAATCGAGGCTTACACTTGAGAGGCTGGCGGCGCTCTTTGCGCCGCCTCTTTTGAAGCCGCGGCTGATTGCGCGGTTGCGGTTTTTGTTTCGGGTTGGGTCGTTGCGTGACTGGCGAATGCGGACTCGTAGTGTTAGTGTTTAACTGTGTTTCAGGCAGATTCAATCAAAGGGGCTTATTATGAGATCTCAGCGTTTGATGGTTCGAACTCCGTTCTTCACTGTGCTTCCTGAGTATCTCATTGTGCTTCTGATGATGGCTTTTTTAATTTTGGCGTTCACCGCTACAGCGTCAGCCGCTCCAGCCGAAGGGCAAACGACAACAACGACCTCGAAGCGCGTTCGCAAATCGACAACGACAATCACAACCGTTCATGAAGAAGGCGACGACGTCGTGGCTGACGTACCGACGTCAACAACGACGTCGACTGCATCGACCGTCGAAGAAGGCGAAGTCACAACAACCTTCGGTTCAAAAGCCACAACCGGCACCGCAGGCTGCAAAACCGAAGAACTCAACAAAGCCGTCATCCGCGATCTCAAATCCGACTGCAAAGCCTGGGTCAAAGACCAACGCGCCGACCTCAAAGGCAAATTCAACACCAGCAAATGCGAAGAAGCCTGCACCGACTGCGGCACCAGCCTCCAACGCTGCACCGTCACCGGCACCGTCAAATACCGCAAGTAACCTTCTGACTCATTTCGGAGACGTGCGCGTTCGTGATGTCTGGGCTCCATCCATGAACTCTGAGTTCTTATCCGGAATTTTTAGGCCAGTCCGCTAACTCCGGGTTCAGTGCACGAACTCTGAGTTCATATCCGGAGTTCTTAGGCCAGTCCGCTAACTAAGAGTCCGTATCGGGAGTTCTTAGATCGATCCGGGAACTATCGGCTCGTCCCTTGAGCCATCAGTTCTTCTCTGAACCATCGGTTCAATCGCTGGATTTGTAATGCCGCCGATCTTAACTTGCTCTCCAAGATTGTCCAACGTGCGCCGACGTCTGCCCGAGGATTTAAGCCCCCCACGGGCCTCGCGGTTTGTTGCCTGCCCTCTCGGTTCGTCGTCACACCGTTCGTCACGTCGACTAAGCAGCGACGCCGGAATCTATTTGTACAATTGAAATTTCGTCGAGCGACAGCGTTAGAAAAATGCGGCTTGTCGCGCAGTCCGAGATGGCGGGTCCGGGTCGAATTTCACGGTCCAAAATTTTCGGCCGTTGTCGTCTTGTCGCGAATGCTTTACGAAACCGAGCGCCTCAAGCGTGTTCAACGTTAGATACCTGCACAGAGAATCGAACGCTCGCCCCCATTCAGAAACGCGCGTAAACGGCCGTGCATCCCAAAATTTGCCGCCGGATTTTAATTTCGCCGCATTCTTCTCGGCCCCTAAAACCAAACGCGCAATCAAGCCCGACACAACCCTCAGAAACTTTAAAAACAACGCCCGATTCGTAATCTTTACGACGAGATGCAAGTGATTGCCTGAGTTCGCATAGCGATAAACCTTCACGCCGTTCACCTTCGCGTGAGCGTCCACAATCGCCTTCACATCCTTCGCCGTCTGTTTCCGCAACATCGAGCGAGCCCCAACAGCACGAGACGACTTCAACACCAAATGGATAGGCAACTTCGTCGAGAGCGGCCGTTTCTCACGCGGATTACCAGCCGTCGCAACACCACCATGAACCTTGGCTTGCGGTTTCAAAAACGAAATCTGCTTCGACAGACGTGCCATCTCTCACAACCTTTCAGCGATGTCATTTATCCTCTCATTTGCTCGTGAAGTCAATCATTTACATTCGCTGACTAACTCCAATGACCACTCGAACTCGCCGATATAGGCTGAGACCAATTTCTATCAATTGAATTTTCAATCCGACCTCGCTCGCTCTAGCCCCGTTGCAAGCCGATCTCATTTGCTACGGCAAAGGCCCTATTAAATTGACCGGACACGGCAGCTCGATTGCGCAGCCTCGTGAATTCCGAAAGCCCGATGTCTTCTACTACAACGACCTCTTCGAGCAATTGCGACTGCAGCACTCAACAAATCGAGAAACGCACGCTCCATCTCAACAACTCTTGCAGAGGGGCAGCCGCCTTCGAGCCGCCGCCTTCGAGCCGCCGCCTTCGAGCCGCCACCGGCAAACTCCCACCCCAACACCCCAACACCCCAAAACCCCAAAACGACTACTGCCGCCAACCGACACACAACGCATAAAAAATCCCACTTATCCCTTTCATCACGTCGCTTGATACTTGAGTCACAAGTTCACGCCAGCGCGAGGAGCGAGCGCACTGAATGACCCTGGGTGGCGCATACGTCGCGGTGGGGCGACACAATGTTGTTGGTATCGAAACTCTTTGTGCGGGTTGTCGGTGGTAGAATTTACGTCAGGAGGTAAGCTCTATGCGCCTGGAAGTTCAGTTCCGTCATATGGATAGATCCGAGACTCTCGAAGAATTCGCCATCGATAAAATCTCTGCGGCGGTCGAAGAGTTTGTGCATCGTCATGATGCTCACGTTCAAATCTGGTTGATTAGCGATGTGAATCGTACGAACCGCGGCACAGGTCAGTTCACGTGTGAGATTGATGTTCGTTATCCGAAGAAGCGCGACCTCTTCATCAGCAAATCGAATGAAGACATGCAGCGTGCAATCATTGAAGCGTCGGACAGCCTTTCGATCGTTCTCGATGAAGCCGGCAAACGCGAGAAGTCGCTGCGCCGCGAATCGATCTCGACCGTCGTCTAGGCTGCGTCCCCTCGAGAACAGCTCCGGTTGTCGCGGACTCAATACATCTGGAAAGCCCGGCCAATTGGCTCGGGCTTTTTTTTCGGTTATGGAGAGGCTTGGCAAATTCGCGTAAGCTAAGGTTGCATGAACGCACCCATCACTGTATCGACTTCACCGCGCGAGAAATCAGGAACGTCACGACCGAAAGTAGGTCTCGTACTCTCCGGCGGCGGTGCTCGTGGGGCGTATCAAGCAGGCGTCATGAAGGCGATTGCAGAGATCGCCGCAGAAGCCGGGCTCGAGAAGCCAATCCCGATTATCACCGGCGTCAGCGCTGGCGCAATCAACGCATCCTACCTCGCTGCACGCTCAGACAATTTTCAAGAAGCGGCAGACAACATGGTGAAGATGTGGGGAACTATCACGGCCGATCGAGTCTTCAAAACCGACGCGCTGAGCGCAGGACGATCGGGCTTGAAGTTTTTGACGGACGCGACAGTCGGCGCGCTTTACCGAAAGAAACTGGCTCGCTCTCTTCTCGATACGTCGCCACTTAAAAAGTTTCTCGACGAGAACATCCCGTTCGCACGAATCGATGAGAACTTGAAGCAAGGTCACCTCGACGCACTCTCCGTCACTGCGATGAACTACGGCAACTCGTCGAGCATCTCTTTTGTGCAATCCGCTCGGGAGCCAGAGATGTGGTCACGCTCGCGTCGTCGCTCTGAAAAAGCGTGGATCTCAACACCACACGTAATGGCGTCGGCGGCACTTCCACTTTTCTTCCCGCCTGTTGCAGTCGGTGATGAACACTACGGTGATGGTTGCTTGAGAAATACGGCACCGCTCAGTCCGGCAATTCACTTAGGTGCAGATCGCCTTCTCGTCGTGAGTGTCCGCAGACCCGACGGTCTAACACCGCCGCCGACTCAAGCGGTTGAGCCCTCCGTTGCGCGCGTTCTTGGCGTGATTTTGAACGCCCTCCTTCTCGATGCGGTCGATGTGGATATGGAGCGCATGAGCCGCGTAAATCAGACGTTTGATTTGATCCCGAAGTCTCAGCGCGACGGCATGCCACTTCGCAAAGTCGATTTCTTGTGGCTTCGCCCGTCTCAAGACATTGGCAACCTCGCAGGCGATCTTTTCGATAAGCTACCACGCGTGATCAAGTATCTGATCGGCGGTCTTGGCTCTTCAAAAGAAGCGTCGGAACTGACGAGTTATCTTTTGTTCGACCCAGATTTCTGCGGCCGCTTAATTAAAGTCGGCTACGAAGACACGATTACAAACAAGATGGCCGTGCTCGCATTTTTGCGTGGCGACTGAGCCTGCGGCGAACCAACCATATTCCGAGTTTTAGGTAAAGAGTCGACCCTGGTAGGAACCGCGCGCATTCACGCGGTCAATGATGCCTTGGTAACTCTTCATCTTGTGACGAGTCCAATCCGGCGCGATGAGTTCGTCCCACCTTGATGAGAGCGCAGCCAAGCGGTGAACCGCAATCCGCGGCGAGAGATGATCTAAAAAAAGAGCCACACGCTCAGAGTACAAATCAAGATCGACGGGCTTGAACGAGCCTTCGGCGTACATTGGCTCAAGCGGCGTGTGTTTCAACACATGCAGATTGTGCAGCTTCACGTTCGTGATCGGGAGGTCGTTGCACAAACGCGCTGTTTCGATGATCTGCTTTGAGTTTTCAGTTGGCCACCCAAAGATCAAGTGAATGCCTGTGTCGAGGCCTGCGGCCGCAACGCGCTCGATCCCTTTGATCGATTGAGCGGCCGTGTGACCTCGGCGCATCCAGATCAGTTGATCGTCGTCGAAACTTTGAACGCCAAGTTCAATCGAAACGTAGGTCTTCTGCGCTTGCTCTTTCCAGAAATCGAGAACGGCTGATGACAGCGTATCGGGTCGTGTTCCGACGACACAACCGACGACATCATCGAAAGAGAGCGCGGTCTCAAAACCCTGCTTCAATTTCGCGAGCTGCTGAAACGTTGTTGTGTAGGCCTGAAAGTACACTAGAAACCGAGCGGCGTTGAATCGGTCGGCCACTTTTTTACGGTGGTTCAAAATTTGATCGCGAAGCTCATCGCCCTGACTGTCCGGATAAGCGAAAGACCCATGCACGTCGCAGAAGATGCAGGTCTGCATGCCGCGGATGCCTTCGCGATTCGGGCAAGTCTCGGCGACTGAAACCGGAATCTTGACGACCTTCGTGCCGAACCGTTCTTTGTAAACCTGGCTGATCGGAAAGTAAGGCTTCCCATTCCAAGACGCCACGGGCGCCGCCACCAACGCACCGGCAGGCTCGCTAGCTGACTCATTTATCTGTGGAGTTTTATCGACTTGCACGCCTCGCAAGCTGCCGCACGTGAAGGGTCATTGTCAAACCAACCGCTCTCAGGTTAACTCGCCTCTATGTCACAGTTTCAATTCGAAGCCACAGAAGACGGCAGCCCCACCGCCCGTATCCTCGAAGCCGGTTCAGAAGCCCCGTCTGAGGCCATGCACAGCCTTCGCGGCGCTTTCTCCGAGACGGTCTACATCTACGGTGCCGCCCTAAACCGCGCATCTCATGAGGGCTTTCCAGAGCGTGTTTTATCGATGGGTCTCGGCCTAGGTTACGTCGAACTTCTCGCTTCAGCGGTGGCCCTCAAAGCCGGTCGGAAGCTCGAAGGCGAAAGCTTTGAGATCATCCCTGAACTGCGTGACTACTTCAAAGCCTGGGTGACCCGCGAAGGCGATTGTCCCGAAGACTTTGCGAAAGCCTATGACGACATCTGCGCGCGCACGGCCAAAGAGGTCCTCGGCGATGAAAACAAAGCCAATGACGTGCGCTCGTCCTTCAATGCCGCACTCGAAGCCGACGCTTGGTTTTTGCGGCACGACCTCAACCCCGAGACTCGATTCGCGCATCCATTCGGTGTCATCTGCTTCGACGCCTTCAGCTCGAAAAGCACTCCAGACCTTTGGACAGAAGACTTTCTGCTCGAATTTCTGAAGAAAGCGGCTGCACCCAACTGTGTTCTCTCGACCTACGCCTGCACGGGCTCTTTGAAGCGCGCGCTCAAATCGGAAGGGTTCGAGATCACGATCCGCGAGGGCTTCTCAAGCAAGCGAGATTCGACTTTTGCCATTCGTTCTCGAAATGAGACAGCGCAAACAACCGATTCGAGCGACGAGGCCGAGTCGAAAACAGAACCTAATATTTAAGAAACTCGACACTTAGTCGGTCAAAGACGTCGCGTCTTGGACCGATAGAGTGACATGACGTTTAAAGATTCGACGGCCAAAAAAGCGATCGCGCTCTTTCTCTTTTCCGCTCTCACGGCGGGTTTCGCGAACTCCGCGAATGCGGACGAAGAAACGGCAAAATGGCCAGCTCTCTGGCTAGGCGCAGAGAAAGCGTCGAAGGGCGATACGTACTTGCCGGATGGATTGACAGCCCAAATGTTCGATCTCTCGGAAGACGACGCAGCCGTCATCGAAGTGAGCGATACGGCAAGCGATAACGACGGTGGCAATGTCAGCGACATGGTCCGTGATATCGCAGCCGAGGGTGACGACGGCCCTGACGAGCGAAGGCCTGCCTCGGTAAAGACAAGAAGGCCCGCGAAAGCCGTCCGTTCAAATTCCCGCGGAAAGACAGCCACACGTGGCGGCCTTCAGAAGGTCAACCTAACGAAGTCAGGTAAACCGCAACCTCAAATGAAAACAACGTCGATGGCTTCGGAAGCACACTCGCGCTGGCCTTCGAGCGCATCGGAAGGCTTTGAATTTCGCGTTCGCAACAAAGCTCAGGTTTCGTCGATGTGGGTGATGAAACGCGCAAACAACTTCGACGTTGTTTACGCAACGAACGGCGGAAGCCGGGTGAGCCTCACGATTTCGCCGGAGCAGTTTTCAGCGCTCAACACAGCTGCCAGTGAGCTTCGCTCTACGACCGCATCGACTGAGAAGTGCCGTGACTCATTCGTGCAGGTGCACGTAGTTGCTTCGGGTTCGGGACGCGCCATCGCCTCTTGCCTGGATGCCACAGGCAAAGACGCCGACAAGCTCCGCATTCTCGGTGCGACTCTTTCGAGCTTCGTTCGCTAAGTCCTTTTCGAATATTAAATAAAGATGCCAAGTTCCTGCGCGTGTTTCACCCACCGGTGATCCGGCTCGACTAAGCGTGCGGGCTTCATGAGATCTTGAAGTGGCGCGCGTGTGACGCGACCATCGCGATAAACGACAGCTTTATTCCAATCCCCTTCGCGGACCATCTTCGCCGCTTCAACACCCATGTTCAGCGTTAAGAATCGGTCCGTAGTCGTCGGATGCCGGGCTCTCTGCAAATGGCCAAGCACCATGTGGCGCGATTCCCATCCGGTTTCGTCTTCGATCCAACGCGCAAGTGTCTCTGAAAAACCGCCGTAACGCTCTTTCTGGTGAGACCCTTCGACCTTAAACGCAATCGAAGCCATTTCATTCTCAGCGGCGACACCTTCACTTGCGACCAACATGAAGCCGCGTTGACCCGAAGCCTGCTTCTTCTTCAAAAACGCAAGTAAGTCTGCACGCGAGAATGGGCGCTCCGGAATCAGAATCGCATCTGCATACGAAGCAAGGCCCCCACCGAGCGCAATCCATCCGGCTGTACGGCCCATTGTTTCAACAACGAAGACTCGTTTGTGAGCTTCTGCAGTCGAGCGAAGAGCGTCGATCGATTCAGCAACTACGGCACATGCGGTATCAAAACCGAAGGTTACGTCGGTGCCCGCAAGGTCGTTATCGATTGTTTTGGGAACACCGATAATTTTGAGCCCCTGAATAACACGGCTCAAAGATTGAAACGTTCCATCGCCGCCAACTGCGATCAGTCCTTCAAGCTTTAACTGTGCGAATTTTTTTTGAAATTCTTCAACTCGGCCTTGGGTACTGCTTTTGTTTGAACTGCCAAGCATCGTCCCAGCACGTTGATGAACGCCTGCAACGGACGCAGCCGTAAGCGAAACGGTGCGCGATTCGAAGACGCCTTCAAAGCCGTCTTCGATTCCGATCACTTCGAAGTCAGCGCCGGCAAGTGAACGAACGACAGATTCGATGATGCCATTTAAGCCTGGCGCATCGCCGCCGCCTGTGAGAATTCCGATTCGCTTTTTCATTCGTACCTTACCTTTGCCAATGTCACGCGTGCTCAGTCTAAAAGGGTTGCAAAACCTTTCTCTTCTTGCAAGTGACGGCGAAACGGAGCGAGAGTGATTAACATGCGCGCTCTCGAGTTCTCTGACGCTCCTACATTTCTAGAATTCACGCGCAAGTTTCTCTTCGCACGCGAGATTGAGCACAATCTTCTCTTAAGCAGCGCGCTAACTCTGACCCGGAATGGCTCACCGCGCCTTCCGTCTCTCACATTCCTTGCCATGCTCGACAGAAACGAAGCCGTTCAAGCGGTTGCACTTCGATCACCAAATCGTCGCTGGATTCTTTCAACAACCACGGATGACTCTGCTCAATTTCTCGGCGCCGAACTCGCTAAACGCGAACCTCAAACTCGGAGCCTCTTTCTACCAAGCCACGCCGCTGGTGAATTCTCGACGTCGTTCCGACGCGAATCGAGTGTCGAATTAGCAAAAACGCTCGATCAAAACCTGATGCATTTAGACCGTGTCAAAAAACTCGACCCGGCTGAAGGCCTCATGCGCCCCGCGCAACCAAAAGATTTAAGACGCCTCATTCGTTGGTCGCACGAGTTCGCAAAAGAATGCGGTCTTGACGAATCTCCGTCTGAAGCTGAAGAGGTCATTCGCAAATATCTTCAAACGAAGCAGCTCTTCGTTTGGGAAAAAGGCACGAACCCCATCGCGATGGCAGCTTACGGTGGCCTCACTCCTAAGTCGGTCCGGATCAGCATGGTTTACACCGACCCTCTTGCGCGCGCTCGAGGCTACGCTTCGACTCTCGTTCACCGACTCTCGCACCGATTATTGAACGAGGGGCACGCGGCCTGCGTGCTTTTTTCAGATGCATCGAACCGCTCGGCGAACAAGATCTACGAATCCGTCGGCTATAAAACGATCGCTCAATTTACGGAACTTCGCTCTCCGGATCGAGCGTACAGATCACCGGATAATGGTCTGACGGTAGCGTCTTCTTCTCATTGAGATTTCGCGGCAGCAACATCGTGCGCCCCGTCTCGTCTTGAAATCGAAAC
>CAJYOV010000249.1 GCA_913776405.1 Pseudobdellovibrionaceae bacterium | reverse complement strand
GTCGAGTGATCTAGATCCGAACGAGCTGTCGATCCAAGCGATGCTGAGACGCCGACACGCTAAGAACTAGGGGGACTTTCAAGTTCCCCTTTTTTATTTCGAAGAGAGTTCGGCCAGGCCTTTTTTTACGATCTCCAAGCGAATGCTCCTGAAATAGGCGAGCGAGTTCGTTAACGGCCTCGCCTGGCGCGGCAAAGCGCGGATCCGTCTTGCTTTTTCTCGGGGACGCATCACAATTCTAACCCGATACAGATACCCCAACACGTTAACCCAGGCATCGCACCTCTTTGGGCTTTGCTGTTTTTGGAGCTGATAGAAATGGTCGAAACAAGTTTCCAGACGTACCTCGCGAAGATGCACCCGGGCATCAATTTGAAATCGGCAACGGCCGTTCTTGAATTGGCAGCCGAGGGCGGAACAGTGCCGTTCATCGCTCGTTACCGAAAAGAGAAGACAGGCGGTCTCGATGAAGTCGAAATTCGCAACGTCATCGAAGCGAACGAGACATTGACGGAGATCAACAAGCGTCGCGCATTTATCCTCAAAGAGGTCGAAGGCCAGGGAAACCTGACGGACGAACTCAAGGCGCGCATTGAGAAGTCGATGGATCTTGGTGATCTCGAAGAGATCTACCGTCCATTCAAAAAGAAAAAGAAAACGAACGCCACGGTCGCTCGCGAGGCCGGCCTCGAGCCGCTCGCAGACTGGATCTGGCAGCTCGGCCACGGCGAAATTAAAGACGACACGACGCTCGAAGTGAAAGCGAAAGATTTCTTGAACGCCGCTGCGGGTTTCGTCACTTACGATCACGCTCTCAAAGGGGCGCAGGACATCATCGTCGACAAGATTTTCAACAATCCGGATCTTCGTGAAGCGGTTCGCAAGAACTTCATGGAAGAGGGCAAAGTTGGATCGAAGAAAGCGAAGGGTTTCAAGCCGCACTCGAAATACGAGATGTATGCGGACTTCGCTGATTCAGTAAAAAACCTTCAAGAGCCGAAAGCGTCGCACCGTTACTTGGCTATGCGTCGCGGTTGGAACGAAGAAGAACTCACTGTGAACATCGAGGGTGATGAAGAACTTCTCACGAAGGTCTTCGAGAACTTCGCCGTTACAAATCCGGCGTCGGCTGCGGCAGACTTCCTGAAAAATTGCGCGAAGGTGGCGCTTCAGGTTCATGTGATTCCTTCGATCGGTAACGAAGTTCACCGCATTTTGAAAGATAAAGCGGATGAGCATGCGATTTCGGTCTTCGCTGAAAACGTTCGTCGCGTTCTTTTGGGTTCGCCGTTCGGCGCGAAGTGCGTGCTCGGCGTTGACCCAGGTCTTCGCACGGGATGCAAGCTTGCGCTCATCGATAAGCAGGGCAACTTCATTTCGCACACGGTCCTTCAAATGTTGGGCGACGGTGCAGAAGCGAAGGGTAAAAAACTCTTCGAGGAAGTTTTGAAACAAATCACGATCGAAGCAATCGCCGTTGGAAACGGAACAGGCGGCCGCGAGGCTGAAACATTCGTCCGTAAGATCTTGAAGGACCTAGGCGCGAATATCCCCGTGATCCTCGTAAGCGAATCGGGCGCCTCTGTTTACTCAGCGTCAGATGTCGCTCGCGAAGAATTCCCGGATCTCGATCTGACAGTTCGTGGTGCGATCTCGATCGCGCGTCGTTTGCAGGATCCGCTCGCGGAACTTGTCAAAGTAGATCCGAAGTCGATCGGTGTTGGTCAGTATCAGCACGATGTCTCGCAAACACACTTGAAGAAGTCGCTTGAGCATGTCGTAGAATCTTGCGTGAACGGTGTGGGAGTCGATCTGAACACGGCATCAGCGCCTCTCTTGGCGCACGTTTCGGGTATCGGCCCGGGTCTCGCGAAGAGCATCGTTGAGCATCGTAAAACAACGGGCCTCTTCGGCGATCGCGACGACTTGATGAAAGTTCCGCGCTTCTCAACAAAAGTTTACGAACAAGCCGCAGGTTTCTTGCGCATCTTGAACGGCAAACAAGTGCTCGACTCAACGGGGATTCACCCTGAGCGTTACACGGCCGTTCGCGATATGGCGGGCGAGCTCGGTGTTCCAGTTTCACAGTTGATTGGGCCAGAGGGCGCAAAGAAGCTCTTAGAGCTTCGTACAAAGTGGGCAAAGGTTGTCGGTGAGTTCACGTTCGACGATATCGTTCGCGAACTAGAAAAACCGGGCCGTGACCCGCGCGATCCGTTCAAAGCTTTCAACTTCCGCGAAGATATTTCGGAAGTTAAAGATTTGAAGGACGGCATGATTTGCCCAGGTATCGTGACGAACGTTACGAACTTTGGTGCATTCGTCGATATTGGCGTTCACCAAGACGGTCTCGTGCACATCTCGGCTCTTTCACACAAATTTGTCGATGATCCACGTAAAGTCGTGAATCCAGGCGATCAAGTGACAGTGAAAGTTCTGAAAGTGGATCAAGACAAGAATCAGATTTCTTTGACGATGCTTCTCGACGCAGCTCCTGAGCGCGCAGAGCGCGCGCCTCAAGAAGCTCGCGCGCCACGCGCGGGCGGCCAAGGCGCGGCTCGAGGCGCTGGCCGCGGCGGCGCGCGTCCGGCGCCAGCGCCAAGACCTGAGATGGTCGGTGGAGATCCGGGTTCGCGTCCAGGTGGATCGGTTGGTCGCGGTGGCCCGGGTGGCCCAGGCGGTGGCGGGGAACGTCGTGGCCCGCCGCCTGGAGCGCGCGGTGGCTCTTCGCAAGGCGGCGGTTCGCCGTTTAACAACCCTTTTGCGGCGTTGTTAAACAACTCGAAGAAGTAAGCCGTTAGCGGCTCATCGAAAAAGAAAAAGGCTGCTCTCGGGCAGCCTTTTTCTTTTTCGAATTTCACTTTCATTCTAGAAGCCGTTCATTCGGCTTCGACCTCAGCGTTTGGTGCTTACGGAACTTTCGAAGTCACAACGTTGATGAATGTGTACCAGTTAGCGGTTGGTTTATCCCAGAAGGCTTGTGCGGGATCGCAGGCCGAAGTACTCAAAGAGAGTGTTGCGAAGCGGGTTGATCGCTGCAACGAGTTTCTCTTGGTGCTTGCGAACGAACAAGACAGTCGTTTC
>CAJYOV010000248.1 GCA_913776405.1 Pseudobdellovibrionaceae bacterium | reverse complement strand
CACAAGTCGAGGTTGCTGCGCATTACGAAACGAATCTCGCCGTGATTCTCATCACTTCGCTGCAGACTCACCGGTCAGAATGCCTCTAGCTAATTTCTTTCCAAGCTCGACTCCTGGCTGGTCGAACGCGTTGATATTCATCGCCTCACCGAGTGAGCCGACAACAAGCTCGAAGAGCATAAAGAGCGCGCCTACCGACTTTTCGTTCAGAACGTCGGTTGTGAGCGTAAGACTTTGAACGCCCTCTTTTGCCATTGCGTCGCGTGTCGCTGTTGCCATTGCGCCGAACAACTGGCCCATAGACTTGCCGTTCATCAAAGTCTGGCAATCAAAGAGCGTCTTTTCAATTTTCTGAGTGTCGTTTTCTGACTGATTGACGCGAAGGAACCACACGAACTTATCGCGAGCCCCTTCCATCACCTGTTGAAGAATCGAGTGTTGGTCACTTGAACCGGTCGCCGCCATCGGAGTCGAAGCGCGAGGCGCTTTTGCGCCCGTTCGGTCAGAAGCTTTACCGAGTGATTCGGCCCACAATTGCTGAATCCAAAGACCGAAGTCACGAAGACCGTCAGAGTACGCCCAGAACTGGGTGATCCACTCTTCGCGCTCGAAGCTTGCTAGTGTCTGAGCAGTTAAGCGTGCGATCAACTCGTCTTGCGTGAAGGCCCAAGCCGCACCCTCGCGAATTTGCGAAAGGTCGAGACCGTAGTAGGCCGCAGGCAAAAGACCGACCGGAGTCAGCACCGAGAAGCGACCGCCGACATCTTTCGGAATTTCGAGAGCCGCAACGCCCTCTTTTTTCGCCCAACGCATGAGCGGATTGTCTTCGAATTCGGAAATGACCGTGGCAGAAGCACTTAACTTCTTAAAGCCAGAAGCACGCAAGTGTTGGTCCGCGAACTCAGCCATCGTAAGCGTTTCAATCGTATTGCCCGATTTCGAGACGATGACGAAGTGTGTTTCTTGAAGGTCTTTTGTGTTGCGTAGCCATTTCCAGAAACGGTCAGCATCGACGTTATCGAGAAATTCGATCTCGTGAGTTTTGTTCCACTTGTGGAGCGCCTGCATGAGCGCGCGACCGCCCAACGAACTGCCGCCCATGCCGAGCACGGCCAGGCGATGCGAGGTCTTGCGAATTTCGCGTGCGCGATTTTCTGACGTTGTCCAAAGGTCACTGCGTTCTGGCAGCTTGAAGAAGCCAAGATCTTTACGCGCTTTCAAAGCCGCGACACTCTTGCGAGCGAGCTCTAAATTTTTAGCGACGTGTTTGTCAGAATCCGGAGTTGTCGAGTGCGATAGCTGCCACATGTGCGGGTGTCCTTTTACCTGTCGTTGGAAAAGATCACCACGGACCGGCTGAACGGTCCCGCGCTTACGAAACTGCTACGTCCTCTTCGATTCGATGGAAACCGCGCCACTCTTTTAAGCGGCCACGAGGTTTTGAACCATCTTCGGGGTATTCGATGAGAACGTAGGTCAGCTTCGTAATCTTTCCCAAAGAAGGAATATCTAACGACGTGATGTCTGTCCACGTTCCCGTGTTGAAATACTCTTTCCCTACGCCCCATTGTCGATATTGATACACATGGGTGTGCCCGAAGATGACCATATGAACCCGCTCATCATTCAGGATGCGGCGCGCAGACTCACTGAGATCCGGGAAAATCGCACTTTCTGCGAGCACTTTCAAAATTCGCTTCACCGGAAACTGGCGGCGAGCGTCTTTCATGAAGATGGCGTTCGCGAAGTATTTCACGAGTTTAAAGAACGAAGAAACCGTGAACTGGAACTCATTCCAGAACGCCCAACGGATCATGCGCTTAAATGGCCGCACCTTATCTACATGCGGGTGCACATGCTTTAGCTTCAAAACGAAGTCGATAAAGAAATGCGAGCCAAAAGGCAGATTAAGGATCGGCTCAGGGAGATCCTTCTTTAGGAAGAATCGCTTCGGGTCGAATCGGTTGGCTGCTTCGTGCATGTGACCATGCTCGATGTGCACGCCATCGAAGAAATAGACGAGGTTCTTATACTTCACACTGGCCCCGACGACTTCATCAAAAAAGGCGCGAGCCGCCGGCCAAAGCATGCACTGGTCATGGTTGCCCACCACGTACGTGATTGAGCGCCCCGGCATTTGCGCAAACGCGCGCATCGCTTCGAACACCTCTGGATGCCCTACGATGATCGAACGGATGGTCTCGAGACTAACAGCTTCCGTGCGCACAGTCAGGTAGTGGCCGCGGTAATCAACTTGCAAGCAGTTCAGGAAGTCGCCGTTTATGATTAGCTCAACTTCGGAATCGCGGAATTCGCCTGTGCTGTAGTACTGCATGAATTCAACGAGCTTCTGGCCGAAGTAGAACTCTTCAAGCGGGTTCGTAGCGCCGCCGGGAAGCGTGCGCCCCCGACCCAAGTGCAAGTCACTAATGACAAGTTTGATGCGTTTCGAAGCCATGAAGGTATCTTAGTCTACTTTTTTCAGCGGGACGACAGTTTCGTCGTCACCCTCGAGGATAGTCAGTGCAATCCGAAGCGCTCGCACGACTCGACGCTGTGTCTCTTGCTTATCTTTGTACTGATTGAACAGCTCTTGAGTCTTCGTTTTGGCATAATCGTGCTCGTGCGTGAGCTGATCGATCTGACGCTTCAGATCCAAGATCATCTTGTCTTTTGTACTGACAAGCGTCGCGCTCTCCATCTTCACGATCTCGAGGCGATGTTCAAGTTCACGCTCGCGAACTCGAATCTTCTTAAAGTTCGACTCAAGACGTGTCTCGATCTCTTCGACGCGCGCACGCATTTCAGCGTTGTCGCGGTCTTTCGCCTGAAGCTG
>CAJYOV010000247.1 GCA_913776405.1 Pseudobdellovibrionaceae bacterium | reverse complement strand
TCTTCGCGCCATCTCGGGAAGTTTGCGAAGAGGCGACCACTTTGCGTGAGCGTAACACCCGTCACTTGCATGCCCTCGAACTCAGCGAGTTTCGTAAGAGGAGCAGTTGCCATCGCTGCGTGCGTGGAGGGATCGATAGGCTTTTCTTGCGCGTGTGAACAGCCAGTAAGAACGGCTGCGAAACCGAAAACCGCGAGTGTCAGAGCCGAAGATTTGAACGAACGAACAGGGCCAAGTGAAAGCACGAATCCTCCATGAAGGGAAAGAACTACAGGTTCTTTTTCTAAGTGATCTTCCCTAGTTTTCTCAATTTAGCGACGAATCGCGAATATCTAACGACGCTAGTTTTTAGATTTCGTCGCGGCCCCGATTCTCGGTGGGGCAAAAAGAGTTTCTTTGAGATTCTCCCCTTCGGCAAGAAAGGAGGCTGTGTGGCGGAATGGCGCATCGGTCGGGGTTGGTCGGATGACGAACTCGAAGAGTATCTCTCGAAGCTTCATCATGCAGAACACAACTTTCCTTTTGAGGGCCCTAAGAGTCAGCAGTACGCGAAGAATTGGCGTCGCTACTATACCGAAGCCATCATCGGCAAAGAGGTTCCGGGTAAACCCGTTCCAAACGGCGCCTTTGAAATCGGTTGGCGTGCGATTAGCGAGTATCAGTTTTCGGACCCGGGCATTGTTGTAGGTCACTTCAATCCGAAAGATCCGATCGAGGGTCGTACCATGGCGCTCGAGATCAAATGTTTGGGTCTTCACTACCTCTGTGGTGTTCGCATCGGCGCTGTTCGCCAATATGACAACGAAGAAGAAACTGTTTCTGGCTTTCGGTACGATACGCTGGAGGGTCATCTCGAAGCGGGCTCGGAGTGGTTCATCATCACGAAGAAACACAAGACAGGTGATGTCTACTTCCGCATCTCGGCTTCCTGGAGACCGGACAATTTCCCCAATTGGTGGTCGCGCGTCGGCTTCGAGGTTCTCGGCCAAACATTCCAACTCGCTTGGCACCGACTCGCTTATCTTCGACTTCGAGAAATTGTTGGCAGTAACGGCACGAAGCTTGTGCCAGTGCCTTATGGCAAGCGTCTCGTCCACACCGGCCCCGAAATCGTGAATTCAGATCTCTGGATTCTGAATCAACCAAGCGCAACGGCTCGTGTTCAAAAACTCGGTCGAGAAAACGCGCCAGAAACGAGTGAGCAAAAGGAAGCTCACACATAGAACGGAGCCTAGACCAGCCTCCGTCAACAGAGCCTCGTTTCAACGTCTTTAATTCTTTGCTTTATCGAACGAGATCTTGCGCATGAAGTGGTTATCGTAGCCACCCGGATTTTTGACGAGGTACTTCTGGTGGTATTCTTCAGCCGCGTAAAACGGCATCGCGGGCTTAATCTCAGTGACGATAGGCGCCTTCCAAGCACCTGAAGATTCGACTTTTTTCTTAAACTGCTGAGCTTCCTTCGCTTGTTCCGCGTCATGCGTGAAAATGGCCGAGCGGTATTGCGGGCCGCGGTCATTGCCTTGCTGATTCAGCGTCGTCGGGTCATGCATTTTGAAGAAGTAATCAAGCAGCGTCTGATACGAAACGACGTTCGGGTCGTACTTAAGCTCTAAGGTTTCAGCGTGGCCGGTCGTTCCGGTGGTTACGTCTTTGTAGGTCGCCGCTCGAGGTCCACCCTCGTATCCAACACGAGTCTCTTTAACGCCTGGAATCTTTCTGAAAAATTCCTCAGTGCCCCAGAAGCACCCGGCCGCGAACGCAGCCGTCTTTAAGTGCGAATCGGCCGACGCCTTGGCGGCAGGTGTCGCCGCAGGCTGCGCAGCTTGCGCAAGCGGCGCCACTCCTAAAACGGCAAGACTTAAAAAGACCACTGGAACAAACTTCATCGAAAACAAGGTGCTGTTCTTCATACCCTTAAGTATGACGCGACTTTCTTATTCGCACCACTGCTTCGGAACAACCAAGCGTCCCGCCTCACTGGCATGCATCAGATAGAGAAACTGGGTGCCGGAGGCGACTTTAAGCCTCGTGTTCGCGGGCGACTTCGGAAAAATCGAAACGATCTGGCCGTAGCCTTCACCGTCTGTGGTTACAACACCCGATTGGTTGCCGATCGTCCAACGCACCGGCGCCGAGATCGCTCGCAGGTTTGAGGCCCCAACTGCTTGTGAAACCGTGCCTTCAGAATCTCGACATTGGAGTCGGAAGTGGATGACGGCCATCGTTTGTCGCTGACACATATTTGAAGATGAGTAGCCGTAACCAATTTCGCACGTGTTGAAAGAAGCATCCCGATAGCCGAGTTCAGTTGGCGCACCATCGAGCTTTAGTGCGCGACGAATGGCCCAAACGTCGATAGACGGTTCAGACTTTTCAATCGGCTGTTCAGCTGGCTCTTCTTTTTCTTTAGGCGTCGTCGAACATGAAAACGCGAGAAGAGGGACTACGATCAACAGAACAATTTTGGACGCGAATGAATTCAATTTCATAGGTCTATCGTAACGACAGATAAACCCTGAGCAAAGACTAGAATGAACCGAGCGAGAATGGCCCACCTTTAGTTAACGCTCGCTGATACGCAGGGCGCGCGTGAATACGCTTTAAGAAGCTTGCGAGTTTCGGATGCGTTGTCGTGACGTTCGATCTCGCGGCGTAGGCTTCTACGGGAAAACTCATTTGAATATCCGCTGCCGTAAATTCGACGCCCGCGAACCACTCGTGTTTTTGAAGTTCAGATTCAATAAAGTCCGAATGCGACTGCATCTGCGGATCGATGAGAAGGCGATGAACTTGTTTTGAAATGCCTTTAGCAATCGGGCGCACGAGAAACGGCGCTTTTTCGATCTTCGAGAAGATCAGCTTCAAAAGTGCGGGCGTCATTGCTGAGCCTTCTGCGTAGTGCATCCAGTATCTGTAAGCGAGTGCTTCTGG
>CAJYOV010000246.1 GCA_913776405.1 Pseudobdellovibrionaceae bacterium | reverse complement strand
CCTTGAGCTCCGCCCTCAACGCCGAGATCGCGCGCGAGCGACTGTGAGTAATCAGCGACCTTGAAGCCGAGTTCGAAAGGCGCCTTTTGACCGAAGAACTGCTTCGAAGGCGTTGCTGTTTTCTTCGCGTCATCTTGGTTTTCGCCGATGGTGATGTTCGACGTGAGTTCTTGGCGCTTGCCGTTGTCATCCACGCGCCAGTATTTCACTTTCGCAGATGTGCCAATCGCTGTGTCGCCGACTGCGCGAGAGAGCGCGCCCGAGTCTTCAACTTTTTGGCCGGCAAATTCAGTGATGACGTCGTAAGGGCGAAGGCCCGCTTTGTCTGCAGCCGCATTTCTTTGAACTTGCGTGATCGCAACACCTTTCGTGTCGGCGGGAAGACCGAGCTGAGCCGCGATATCTTCATCGACAGTTGCGATGTTAACGCCAATGAAGCCCCGACGAACACGACCTGATTTCTCAAGCTGTGCGACGATCTGTTTGACGTTGTCGATCGGGATCGCGAAGCCGATCCCTTGCGCGCGAGCATCGATGGCCGTGTTTACGCCGATGACGAAACCTTGCGTGTTCACAAGCGGGCCGCCTGAGTTGCCCGGGTTGATCGAGGCGTCAGTTTGAATGAACGGAATACGATTGATCTCTGCGATCTCACGACCGATCGCGGAAACGATTCCGGTCGTCATTGTGTGCGCATGACCGTAAGGGTTGCCGAATGCGGCGACGTATTCACCGACCTGAACGTTTTTCGATTCGCCGAGTTTTGCGACTGGAAGTTTCATCTTCGCGTCGATCTTGATGAGCGCAAGATCGGTCTGCGCATCACGCCCAATCACTTCCGCTTCGTAGAGTTTGTTGCTCGTCGTATCGAGCTGAACTTTGATGACGTCAGCTGCTTCAACAACGTGGTTATTCGTGATGATTAAGCCGTCATCACGAATGATGAAGCCGGTCCCGAGCGCCATGGCTTGTTGAGCTTCAGGTGCAGGGCCACCACCGCGCGGGCCGCCAGGCATGCGGCCGCCGTAGAACTCTTCAAAGAAGTCTTGAATCGGATCGCGCATCTGCGCACGCGCTTGGCGTGGCGAAGAGGTTGTCGTGATCGAAACGACCGCCGGGTTCACGAGCTTCGAAAGTTCAACCCAAAGATTTCGTGGAAGGGGTTCGCCGAGCTTTGAGAGATCGAGAGGGACTTCGCGCTTCAAGTCGCTGATCGCTTGAGGCGTTGGTTTCGGAGTCGGTGTTGTCACGGTCGGAGCCGCCGCTTGTGACGACGAGTTCTCGAAGAAGCAGCCGCCGCCGACGAGAGTTGCCGCAACGAGAAGTGCTGGAAGGGGGCGTTTCGCTGCGGTTGCAATTTTGCTGAATGAACCGGTGCTCATAAATATCTCCAATGTCTCCTGAAAAGCGAATTAGAAAATGAGAGTTCAGGCCTTACTGAGCCGTTACGAATTTCATCTGTAAGTCAGTGCAAATGGATTCGATGAACTTTTGTTCATCAGGCGTGAGGTTGCCGCGTGTCTTATCGCGCAACATGCGAAGCAGATCGATATTGAATCGCGCGAGCTTCAAGTCTTTTTCAACCTTGCCGGTGACGGGATTCGGGGCCATTCCGAGAGCCATCGCAGCGCTTGAGCCAATCGAAAGAGCGAGGGTCGAAAAGTTTGCTTCGATTTCGCCTTGCTGAGATGTGCCCTGTTGAGACTTTTCCTGAACCTTATCGTCTGCCGCCATTCATTCCTCCTGAGGTTCTTCAAATATCGACTCGTTTTAAAAGCAGTCAAGGGAGACCGTTTGAAGACGATAAGTGATTTTCTTCGCAGCGTCTGTCAACGGCTGTCGAACGAGTTTTCAAGACTGAAAGAATGTCTTTTTGTGCGCGTTTTAAAGCGGTTCGTGACCCGTCAGAGCTTTTAGGCGTGCTTCGATCGGAGGCTGAGCGGATGCAAATTTCCACATCGGATAACGAGTGAGTGGGCTCACCATGAAAAGGTGGGCCTCTGCGAGATCGACGGGGAATGGGCGGGTTTTTGCGTAAGAATCGAGTTTCCAAAGTGTGCGCGCCACTGTGCCAGCACCGGCTTTGGTGAGTTCGCCCGAAGCTTTGTCAGAGGCGAGACACGACTTGCGACTCACCGAGGCACGACTGAGAAGCGCGACCAGAGGCGAGACTAACAGCGTCATCGGACCGCTTGTGACACCGCCATGATTGAGTAAAGTTGCGCGGCGCGTACGAACTGATTCAAAGAGCCCGAAGAACCAGCGGAAGGTGAGAAGTGTGTCGATTGACCGCGCCGTGTGAGTCAGAAAACCGACTAAGGCCGAGGTCGCCGTCGCAGCAGCGGTTTGCTGAGTTTTCAATCGATGGAGTTCGTAGGCAAGAACGACGCGAACTTCATCGGGTGTAAGCCGCGCTAAAAGTTCGCGCGAAAGATAGATAGTCGAGCGAGACGGCAGAAGGCCTGCAGAGAAGGCCATCGGAGTTTCGCTCTCGATAAGAACAATCATCGGTCGCGGAACTGCGAGTGTGCGCGCAAGCGCTTTCGTTTCACGCAAAAGGCCCCAAGGGTCTTGCCCTTCGAGCTCACGTCCCGGAAAGAGATTCGAGATACGAAGATCCGCATAGAAAAACACGAGTGAGTTCACAGTGAGCGCAAGCAAGAAGCCAAAAAGAAGACCGAAGCGGCCCAGGGCGTGACCGCCGAAAATGAAAACGAGCGAGAGAGTGCTCATCACGACCCAGACTTTCGCCTGACCGGAGAGTGCCATGAGTGACTGACTGTGAGTGCGAAAGAAGGCTCGAATCATTGGTGCTCATTATTCCATTGAAAACCGAAGGTTCGCCAAGCGAAAATGATACGGCTCAAAGCACAATTCTCTGACTGAGAAATACAAGGACTGCGTATTCATGTCTGAAGTCGATATTCTCGCCCTGAACGCCGCCATCAAACAAGAAAGCCAATTCGTCGAGCGCATGATGAAAGAAGTCTCGAAGGTCGTCGTCGGCCAACGAGAAATGCTCGAAGGAATTCTGATGGGTTTGCTGACGGGCGGTCACGTTTTGCTTGAAGGCGTGCCGGGTCTCGCGAAGACACTCACGATAGCGAGCGTTTCTCGTTCGATCTCGCTTGCGTTTCAACGGATTCAGTTCACGCCGGATCTCTTACCGTCAGACTTGATCGGTACGATGATTTTTAATCCTAAGACGGGTGAATTTGCGCCGAAGAAAGGCCCAATTTTTACGAACATCGTTCTTGCCGACGAAATCAACCGTGCACCTGCCAAAGTTCAGTCCGCATTGCTCGAGGCGATGGCAGAAAAGCAAGTCACGATCGGCGAAACCACTTACAAACTCGAAACGCCATTCTTAGTTCTCGCAACTCAGAACCCGCTCGAGCAAGAAGGTACGTACCCGCTCCCAGAAGCGCAGATGGACCGCTTCATGTTTAAGATCAACGTCGGTTATCCGACAAAAGGTGAAGAGCTCGAGATCATGAACCGAATGGGGCAAGATCAACAGCCGGTCATCGAATCCGTGATCTCTCGCGATGATCTGGTACGCGCGCGTTCGCGAGTGGATCAAATTTATGTCGATGACAAATTGAGAAACTACATCGTCGAAATCATCATGGCGACGCGCGAGCCTGCGAAGTACGGTTTGGGCCATATCGAAAACTTGATTCGAGTTGGCGGAAGCCCGCGGGCGACGATCAGTTTAATTCGCGCAGCGAAAGCGCACGCCTTTTTGCGCTCGCGTGGCTACGTTACGGCTGAAGACGTGAAAGCGATCGCTTACAACGTGCTTCGTCATCGTTTGATTCTTTCGTTCGAGGCAGAAGCTGAAGAGATCAAGTCGGATGAAATCGTCAAAGAAGTCTTGGGCAGCATCGAGGTTCCGTAATCGCTTGTAGAGCGAAAACGCGAATCGGGGAAACGACGGCGAATGGCATTACCTCCAGAGATTCTGAAGAAGGTTAAA